>NZ_JAJEQN010000001.1:0-182069 GCF_020687335.1 Anthropogastromicrobium aceti | reverse complement strand
AGTACTTTATGAAATGTCAAGTTAACTGAACCGCCGTGTACCGAACGGTATGCACGGTGGTGTGAGAGGTCGGCGGCAAAAGCCGCCTCCTACTCGATCATTTAAAAAGCGTAATGGATGATCAGTTTATCATAGTCACCAGATCAGTTTTGGTGCCAGGTAGTCTTACAATCAATGTTTTCGAACTTGGTTGGATTCTCCAAAAAATTTTCTCACTTTTTTCCAATTTTGGGGATTACTTTTTCTGTAAAATACTGTATACATGTTATATGCAGACCGATGCCTTCTTTCGTAATGTTTTTGTGGTGATTACATTTGACTGTTAATGCGGGTGCTGGACAGGAAGGTGGAACACCATTTACGCAGGTGGGAGTCAGAGAATTGAGAAGACTTGGAATATTGACTATGGTAATTCCGACAGGGTGTGCAGTTGGGGCAGAAGTTGTACAGGGGATTTTAACTGGATTTATAAAGCTGTAAATCAGGCTGCTTTCAATTGACAAACAAAATTCATATGCTATAATAGCAGGCAAAGAAAAATGATAACAAAAGAGAATAGGGAGTTTTAAAATGAGGGCGAAGCTTGCGAGAGCGTCATTTGAATATGGCGTGATCACATTAGCGACACTGCTTTTAGTAGTTGGCGTATATTTTTTTAAGTTTCCAAATAATTTTTCATTTGGAGGAGTAACTGGTATTGCTGTTGTGCTTTCGGCAATGAGCAAAGCATCGGCAAGTTCCTACACATTTATTATCAATATGGTGCTTCTGGCATTTGGATTTTTATTTTTAGGAAAAAGTTTTGGCGCAAAGACAGTCTATGTCAGTATATTAACATCAGTAGGATTGTCAGCACTTGAAAAGTTGTTCCCTATGAGTGCACCACTTACGACTGAGCCTGTATTGGAATTGATTTTTGCAATCTTTCTTCCGGCGCTTAGCGCAGCCATTTTATTCAATATTGGTGCATCCGGCGGTGGTACCGATATCATTGCAATGATCTTAAAGAAATATACAAGTGTGCCAATTGGTACAGCACTCTTTTTAGTTGATTGTGTTATTGTTATATCATCTTGCTTTGTATTTGATATTCAGACAGGTCTGTTCTCACTGACAGGTCTTTTGGCAAAGTCTCTTGTTATCGATAACGTAATTGAGAGTATTAATCGTTGTAAGGTATTTTTAATTGTCTGCGATGATCCAGATCCGATTTGTGAATTTATTTACCAGGATCTTAAGCGCAGCGCAACCGTTTATAAAGCACATGGCGCTTTCACGCATAACCAGAAGATGATTATTATGTCAGTTATGAAGCGTGGACAGGCAGTGCAGCTTAGAAACTTTGTAAAGCGTTATCAGCCAGGCTCATTTATTGCCATTGTAAATTCAAGTGAAATCATCGGAAAGGGCTTCCGTGGATTGAACTGATGTAAAAAATAGTGCAAAATAAAGTATGTTTATTACAGCAATAATCGTGTTGTAGGCAATAGGTATTTATCGAACTGTTACAAAAAAGCTTGAAAATTTGATTCAGCAAGATGGCATTCCAAGGAAACTTCGGAGTGCCATCTTTTTGTAAAAAGGCATGATTCATGAATGTAAAATTTTTAAGTATTGTAAAGCATAGGTTCTGATGGTAAAATGAGGGAAAACATAAAAGAAAGATGAATTTTTTGTTGAGAATACGTAATGTATTTGCTGTATTTTCGATGGATGAAGAAGGAGAACAAAATGGTCAAACCAATTATGAAAGATATATTTTTCTTAAGTCAAAAGTCAGAGGAATCGACGAAAGAAGATTTACAGATCGGAAAGGATTTAGAGGATACACTTGAAGCAAACCGTGAGGGATGTGTAGGCATGGCTGCCAATATGATTGGCGTTAGAAAACGCGTTATAATCGTAAATATGGGATTTGTGGATATTGTAATGTTTAATCCAGTTCTGTTAAAGAAGGATACGCCATATGAGACAGAGGAAGGCTGCCTATCGCTTGTTGGAGTCAGAAAAACAACTCGGTATCAGAATATTGAAGTAGAATATTTTGATAAGAACTGGAACAAAAAAAGAATAAAACTCAGTGGCTGGGAAGCTCAAATTTGTCAGCATGAGCTAGATCATTTGGAAGGAATTATTATTTAATATGGAACCAGAAAAATTATTAAAGGCACTCCACACAGTGGGAAAATTAAAAACGACAATGCGCCATTGTTATACAGATACTGGGCGAAAGGAAAGTGTCGCAGAGCACAGTTGGCGAGTGGCACTTATGGCATATTGGCTGGAGGATGAATTTCCAGATGTAGATATGAATAAGGTAATTAAGATGTGCTTAATCCACGATTTAGGCGAATGCTTCACTGGAGATATCCCGTGTTTTAAAAAGACAGATGCCAACGAGAAAACAGAAGAAAATCTTCTGTTTAATTGGGTTGCCACACTGCCAGCTCCTTTTGATAAAGAGATGAGAGCACTCTATGATGAAATGTGTGAGAGAAAGACACTGGAAGCACAGATCTATAAAGCACTCGATAACATGGAGGGTGTTTTAGCTCATAACGAGTCAGCAATTGAAACTTGGGAGCCGCATGAGTATGAGTTGACAAAAAATTACGGAATTGATAAAACACAGTTTCATCCCTATATCAAGAGGCTGCGAGAATACATGAAAAAAGAAACAGAGGATAAGATAGAAGCAGCAGGAAGAAGTATCGGAAAGGCAGAGGAATCTGACAAAGAAGAACTTCTTAATTTGTATCAGTCGATGATTGGTGGTCCAGCCGATTGGAACGAATACTATCCGTCCATGGAGACAATTGAGTTTGATATTGCACATGACAGTTTATTTGTCATGAAAAATGAGAAAAAAGAGATTATCGCTTGCATCTCAATTGATCATGACGACGAAGTAGATGCATTACCATGTTGGAGTAACAGCCTTCAGCCTTCAGCAGAGCTTGCTCGCGTGTGTGTTCGAAAGGACTTGCAGGGACAGGGCATTGCAAAGATGATGATGGAGTATGCATTTACAAAGCTTCGAAAGCAGAATAAAAAAAGTGTGCATATCTTAGTGAGAACTCGTCATGAGGCTGCGCTTGCCTGCTATCGTGCAATTGGTTTTACACAGGTTGGGATGTGTGAAATGTTTGACAAGCAGTTTGTGTGCATGGAAAAGGCATTATAATATGTAATAGTGGAAGCAAGATTTTTGTTTTCGAGAAGGGAAGGTAAAAACAGATGATGGGTGAGAAATTAACATTTCAGAAGAAAAACGGACAAAAAATTGTAGGAAAGGCATACTTTGCAGGAATCGATAAAAAATATCCAACGGTGATTTTTGCTCATGGCTTTGGTTCTAATTACCGCGACCTAGAGCATCACGGAGCTGGCTTTGCAGAGAGTGGAATTAACTGCATTTTTTTTGATTTCTGTGGAGGTGGATTAAAGTCTCTTAGTGATGGCAAGATGACACAGATGACAGTTCTCACAGAGGCAGAGGATTTAACCGAGGTAATCAGCCAAGTACAGCAGATGAAAAATGTAGATTCAGATCAATTGTTTATTCAGGGAGAAAGTCAAGGAGGTTTTGTCAGCGCTTATGTGGCTGCACAGATTCCAGAAAAAATAAAGGGACTGATTTTATGGTATCCTGCGTTTGTGATTCCAGATGATGCAAAGCGACGCTTTGAGGAAAATGAAAATACCTGTTTTGGACAGCAGTTAAGTCCAGATTATAATAAAGTGGCAAAGGATATCGATATTTTCAATGTCATCACAGGGTATAAGAAATCAGTGATGATCATTCATGGAGAAAATGATAATTGCGTACCAATTTCTTATTCAGAGCAAGCAGAAAAAGTATATGAAAATGTCAAACTGATTCGAATTCCAAAGGCAGGGCATGGATTTGACGGTGAGGATAGTCAGTTTGCGAGAGAACAGTCGATAGAGTTTATTAGGAAAAATCTGAAATGAAATTTTAACTACTAAATCGGTATTTGACGAGGTGTAAATTATGTTTATTACATTGATGATTTAATTGTTTATGGAGAAAGCTATGATTTACTTAGTAGAAGCAACTACGCAATTTAGTGACGAGTTAGAAGAATTTAAGCAGGAAATTATTTTGTATGATGCAGATAACGAAGATCAGTTTGCAGGATGTATGGGACTAAGAAATACATCTACATCAGAGGAATGGATTAATATATGTAACCTTAGAAAAAGTGTGGAGACATGTGAGCAAGCAGGAACAAAGGTGCCTTCAACAACGTATTTTGCGATAAGAGAACAAGATAAAAAACTTGTAGGAGTAATTGATTTACGTCATCATATTAATCATCCGATTTTAGGAACCTGGGGAGGCCACTCAGGGTATTCAGTCAGACCATCCGAGCGTGGTAATGGGTATGCAAAAGAAATGCTTAGGTTGAACATTCAAAATGCAAAAGAAAAAGGAATACAAAAGATGTTAATGACCTGTGATGAAAGAAATATAGCAAGTGAAAGAACAATCATTTCTAATGGTGGTGTTTTCGAGAAAAATATTGAAGTCGATGGATGCGTTATGAAAAGATATTGGATTGAAACGAACAGATAAATTCCAAGCTCCGCTACAATAAGCTAGCCGAGGAAGAAAAACAGCAGCTTATCCGTATTATGCAGAAATCGGAATTTAGTAAATCACGAATTAGCAGTTTGCTGTATGCATGAATAAATTTACATGCTTTTTACCCAATCGGGATAGAAAAGCAACATAGTTTGGTGCTATCGTGTATTAGAAACAGAAATAATATGATACTAGGGTCAAAAGCTCCAAAAGCCGTTCGCGCTTGCACGATAAGGCTTTGAGCTTGGGACCCGCAAAAACATGAGGATGCAGCGATTTGATTTAACAGCTCATTCTAGCACAGTCATTCAGAATAAAACATGCTTGCATGTTTTTTCTGAATATTGTGCTAGGAAGGAGCGCCGACGCATAAGCAAAACAGCTGCAAAGCAGCGATTAAGCCCGATAGGGCGGTTTTGCGCATGATAGGCGCGGGTGAGCTGTTTCTTACTAAAATCAGCGAATCCGAATGTTTTTAGAATTGCGAAAGTTGCATCGCAACGGAGCAATTCGTTGGTATCAGTTGGGGGCAAAATACCTTTTGACCCTAACATCATAATAGTAGATTATAGATTAGCTAGTTCGCTAATACAGAAAAGAGGCACAAATAAAAATGATTACTTATAAAGATATTCAGAAAAATAAAGAAATCAATGCAATGATTGAGCAGGGCAACCAAGTATTAAAGACACTTGGCTACACAGAGCACTCGAAGAAACATGCAATCAAGGTGGCAGAGCATGCAGCTGAGATTTTAAAAATCACAGAAGCAGACGCACATCAGATTGAGCTGGCACAAATTGCAGGCTACATGCATGATATTGGAAATTGTATCAATCGACAGGATCATGCGCATAGTGGAGCTATTTTGGCCTATTCCATTTTGAAAGAACTGGATATGCCACTTTCAGATCGACTGACAATCGTGACAGCAATTGGTCATCATGATGAGAAGACAGGAACAGCTCTAGAGCCAGTTTCGGCTGCACTCATTCTTGCTGATAAGACCGATGTGCGCAGAAATCGTGTACAAAACCCAGTCATTGCAAATTTTGATATCCATGACCGCGTAAACTATGCAGCATTGTCCTCATCTCTAGAGTTTAAGACAGAAAAGAAAATCATTCAGATGAATTTGGAACTGGATGATTCGATGTGTACGGTTATGGATTACTTTGGCATATTCCTAGAGCGCATGATGATGTGCAGACGTGCAGCAGAAGTGCTTGGCTGGCGCTTTAAATTGGTTGCAAATGGAAGCAAGCTGTGCTAAATTGCGTGAGGCAATATAAAATGTCACATGGGCATCATCATAAAACGGACACAAAATCTTAACGAATCCAACAAATAGCGAACACCTTGCTTTTCTATATTATAACCATAGCAAAGAAAGAGCACAACAAATAAATTCTGATGCAGAGTCGAAAGAGTTGATTTAAAGTAATGAACTTAGAGCAATTTAGAGGCAATTCGACTCAAAGCAATCGGGCTTAGCAGTGCAGAAAAGAGGTTAATATGAGAAGAAATAATTCGTTATGGAAAACAACAGTGGTATCGATTTCAGCAATGATGACAGTATCTATGGGTGCAGCAGTATGGGCAGCAAGCACCGAGAAAACAACATAGGAGAGTCAGTCCGATCAAGCGATAGAAGAAAAAGAAACAGAAAAGATTACAGAAGACAGTGAAACAAAAGAGGATAGCAATAACACAGAAAACCAGACATCAGAGCCACAGAGTACCAACACTGAAGATGCATCTGATTCCTCAGAAAACCAGACAGAGGAGTGCAAAATTGAGCTTTCTGATGATGGCATTTTAGTGGATGGTGAAGCCATTTCGACGGATTCAGAGTCTGCAGTCTATGCAGGAGCAGATATCGTTTATTATAAGGAAGGACAGGACAGCACTTACGGAGCAGGCAATGAAGATGATGGACATTCAGAGGAAGAGGCAGCCGAGCATACCGTCGTTACAATCACAAAGGCTGGAACCTACCGAGTAAGCGGAACACTTTCTAAGGGTCAGATTGCGATTGATTTAGGCGAGGATTCAAGAGACGATGAGAGCGCAGTTGTCAATTTGATTTTGGACAATGCTGATATCACTTGCACAGTTGCATCTGGAATCGTCGTTTATAATGCATATGAATGTGGAAGTGATGATACAGAAACTGCGACAAAGGATGTCGATACGACGAATGCAGGAGTTCATATTATCTTGGCAGATGACAGCGAGAATACAGTAAATGGCTCTCATGTAGCAAAGATCTATAAAGAAGGAACCACACAGGAAGATGTCGATGCCGGAAATGCAAAGAAGCAGTGGAAATTTGACGCAGCAATTGATTCTCTTGTTTCAATCGCATTTGATGCAGAAGAGGAAGGAACTGGAACGCTTGCAGTAAATTCCGACAATGAGGGAATTGAAACATCCCGCCATCTGACAATCAATGGTGGAACGATTACGATCAACTCAAACGATGATGCCATCAATGCAAACGAAGATGGCGTTTCCGTCATCACAATCAATGGCGGTGTGTTAACTTGCAATGCCGGTGGTGGAAAGGAAGGAGATGGAATTGATTCAAACGGTTGGATTGTGATCAATGATGGCGTTGTTGTATCAGCAGCCAATGCGACTAGCCAAGATAGCGGTGTTGACTCTGATAATGGAATTTATATCAATGGTGGAACCGTTCTTGCCAGTGGAAATATGTACGATGAGGTATCAGAGGATTCCGAGCAGGCATTTGTTGCATTAAGCTTTGCAGACAGTGTAGAGGCAGGTCAGATGTTTGCACTGAAAAATGCAGATGGAGAGATTGTCACCGTATTCTCCGCGGCAAATGATTTTCAGACACTTGTATATAGCAGTAGCGAGCTAACCGATGGCGATTATACATTGTATGAGATTTCATCGGCAGAGGGTGTAGCGGTAAGCGGTCTTTACACAGAGGTGACATCCGTCTCAGACGAAGTACAGCTGCAGGGTTCAAAGGGTGCAGGTGGCTTCGGAAGAATGGGAGGTGGAATGGGTAAGCCAAATGGCGAGCGCCCAGAAATGCCAGAAGGTGAAGCTCCGGATGGTCAGAACGGACCAGATGGTCAAAAAGGTGAGCGTCCAGATATGCCAGAAGATAGCAGTGAGCAGGCAAGCAGTGTATTCACAATTTCAGGAATCTCCAATGCATTCTCTCGCATTAGTGAATTAACGATTGAGTCCTCCGAAGAGGAAAGCTCAACAAACGTCTGATAGCGCAATTTTTTAAAACGATATGGCAACTGTAGGCAATGATTTTTCATCAAAATAGTGGTAAAGTAAACATAGCAATTAAATAAAATAGAGGGGCAATAAGTGGACAATAAGTGATTAAAGCCCACTTGCCCCTTGTGAAAGGAAAACGATGAAAAGAGAAATCATTGCAATAAACGAAGGCTGGAAATTCTGTTTGGATCCTGAAAAAATTGGATTGAAACAAAATTGGCAGGCCAGCGGCCTAGGTCAGAACAATAAAATTGAAACAGTCAAGACAGTGATGCTTCCGCACACCTTTAATACAGACAGCGAGAGCGAGGAATACCGTGGCATTTTCTGGTATGAGTATGACTTTTCAGTTCCAGAAGACTGGGAAGATAAACAGATTTGGTTTGATTTTCATGGTATCTACCGTGATGCGTCATTTTGGGTAAATGGAAAAAGTGCAGGAGAACATCTTGGAGCGGGATTTACCAGCTTTAAGCTTGATGCCACAAAATTGATCCAAGTCGGAAAAAACAAATTGGTGGTCCGCGGAACCAACGAATATTCACCACATGCACTTCCATGGGATCGCCAGTTTGACTGGGCAGATGATGGTGGAATCTTCCGCCCTGTGTATCTAAATGTATGTGAAAAAGGTGGGATTCGCTCAGTGCGCATCTATCAAAATGTGCTACTGGATACGACCCAAAACGAGCGAGTAAAAAAAGCACCAGTACAGGTGACGGCAGAAATCCAGCTATGGGACGATTGTTCACAGAAGAACGAGCAAACAGAGTTTCAGACAAATGACAACAAAAATACCAATTCAAAATGGCGCTATGAATTATATGAAGGAACGCCAGAAAACAAGGGGAAGCAAATAGTATCAGCAGAGGCACCACTAAACACTGCAGTATCAAAAAATGTAGCAGCTGAAAACACATCATCTGAAACGATGTCAGTAACAGATACCATTTCCTTTACCGTTGACGACGTAACATTATGGCATTTCGATCATCCACAGCTTTATACAGTATGCCTTCACGAGTTTGTAAATGATAAAGAGATCGACTGTGTAGAGGTCACAGTAGGTTTTCGAAGTCTTACCGTAAGAAACGGTCAGTTTGTATTAAATGGAGAGACAGTAGAGCTTGTCGGAACTGAGTGGATGCCAGGATCAGATCCACGAATTGGAAACGCAGAGACAAAGGAAGATATCGCAAGATGGCTGACTCTACTGAAAGGTTGCAACTGTATTTTCACAAGAGTACATTGGCAGCAGGACGATTCATTCTTTGACTGGTGTGACCGCCATGGTATGCTGGTTCAGGAAGAGGTTCCGCTTTGGGGACAGCCAAAAGAGCCAGTTACCCATGAGAAAGCCCTTGCAATTGCCCAGATTGACGAGATGATGGAATCTCATTTTAACCACCCATCGATCATCGCATGGGGAGTTGGAAACGAGTTAGATGGACAGAGCGAAATTACGGGCCAGTATGTAAAGGATATGAAATCTTATATTGCATCAAAAGATTCGAATCGACTGATGAGCTATGTATCCAATACCCTCTGGGAGACACCAAAGGATGCAACAGCTCTCGGCGATATGATTATGGCAAACGATTACATGGGCACTTGGCATGGAAACAAAGATCCTAGAGTAGAAATTCCTCGTTTTTGGAACGAGCACAAAGACAAGCCAATCGTAATCTCCGAGTTTGGTCTCTGTGAGCCTGCCTTTGCCGGTGGTGATCCAAGAAGAGCAGAGATCTTCCTAGAAAAAATAAAGATTTATCGTGAACTTGGTGTAAATGGAATCATTTGGTTTTGCTTAAATGATTATCGCACTCAGATGGGCGAGGAGGGCGAAGGTCGTCTTCGCCGCAGAGTGCACGGATCAGCAGATCTATACGGAAATCCAAAGCCATCCTATGAGACCGTCAAGAATGAGTGTGCGCCACTCTATATCAAATCGGTTATTCTTCTTAATAATAGAGAAGAAAGCGAAGAAGATTCGAAAATCGCAGCAGATAGATCGAAGTCACAACGAAAACTTCAAGTTGTCATTGCCAATAAAACAGCACTTCCACGCTATGAAGTTTGCGGCTATCACTTGACAGGTTTCAACAGTATTGGAAGTCGAATCTGCCAAATCAAGCTAGATACATTAAAGCCAGGTGAGACACAGACCGTTCTTCTTGCAGATACAAAAGAGTCACTTTCACGCCTTGTAATTGAGCACCCAGATGGAAGCGAGAGCATTTCTTATAAATTAAACGACATAATAAATGCCATGAAATAATGCATGTTTATAATTGACAATTAAAAATGATATGCTATATATACTGAAAGCCAGATTTGCCAGAAATCTGGCTTTTGTGATCATACAAAAGTGAGAAGGAGATACCATGCCGCATTAACTGTTATCACATGGCAACGAAATAAAAGAGTCACAAAGCATTCCTATTTGCATCGGCAGTGCTGACGGCAGTAGGAATCGGATGGTTTTTTATTGGAGTCGGCATGCTTCTAATTATTTGCATGTTCTGCATATTTGGCATTGACAATCAGTAAAAGTCTGCTATACTGAAAAACAGAAAAAAGAAAGGCATGTGATACTCTAAAAAAGGGTAACTGCATGTACGGTGAGGGAATGATTATTCGATAAGTTGATTTGGAGTAACAAAATGGTAAGACCGTAAAGGTCTTGTTTGTGTGCGCCGAATCAGTTTATCGGGAGTTATTCTCTCTATTTTTATGCCCAATGGCTTTCGGCAGTGCATATTTTAGAAGAAGATTCGCGAAAAATCAACGACTGTTTCGGTGTGCAAGAAAGGCACAGGTACAAAGTATATGCTGCAAATAAAAAATTTAACATTGACACACAAAAAGGATTTGCGAGAAATCTTAAGTGACTTTTCCTGCGTATTCAATAATGGCGACAAAGCCGTAATCATTGGCGAGGAGGGAAACGGAAAATCAACTCTTCTAAAATGGCTGTATGATCCGTTAATGGTCGAGGAATACTGTGAGGCAGAGGGGGAGCGCCTTATATCAGGAGAAGTACTTGGGTATCTTGCGCAGGAATTGCCCAAAGAAGACCAGCAAAAAAGCGTCTATGAATTTTTTTCGGAACAAGAAAGCTTCTGGAATCAGACACCAAAAGAACTGAACCAAAAAGCGGTAAAATTTCACATCGCTCCTGACTTTTTTTACAGGGAGCAGCAAATGAGCACGCTTTCTGGTGGAGAGAAGGTAAAGGCACAGCTGATGCGAATCCTTTTCGCAGAACCAACTGTCCTGTTGCTCGATGAGCCGTCAAACGACATTGACATTGAGACATTAGAGACACTTGAAGAGCTGATTTTATCGTGGGACAAGATCGTCATCTATATTTCGCATGACGAAACTTTAATTGAGCGCACGGCGAACAAGATTATTCACATCGAGCAGATTCGCCGCAAGACAAAGAGCCGCTTTTGCATCGCAAACACAAGCTACACAGAATATCTCAAAAATCGCAGTAGCCAGATGGAGAATCAGGCACGCCAGGCGGCAGATGAGCGCCGCCAGAAGCAAATCCGCGATGAGAAATTCCAAAGAATATATCAGAGCGTCGAACATGCACAAGCGGTAATTACGCGTCAAAATCCGTCCGGTGGACGTCTCCTAAAGAAAAAGATGCACGCTGTCAAGTCAATTGGACGCCGTTTTGAGCGGGAGGATGAAAACATGACTGCCATGCCAGAGGAGGAGACCGCGATCTACTTTGAGCTTGGAACGAAGGACTCGAAAATTCCGTCGGGAAAAACGGTACTTGACTACTCGCTTGATCAGCTGACCTCGCCGGATGGCAGCCGTGTGTTGGCAGAGAATATTTCGCTTCGCATTCGCGGCAGCGAGAAGATTTGCGTCATTGGAAAGAATGGAGTCGGAAAAACAGCACTTCTAAAAAAGATTGCAAAAGACCTTATGGAACGATTGGACATTCGTGCTGAATATATGCCGCAAAATTACGAAGATCAGCTTGACATGTCGCTCACACCAGTTGAATATTTAAATACAACTGGCGACAAGGAGGAGATGACGCGGATTCGTACGTATCTTGGCGCACTCAAATATACGGCAGATGAGATGGATCATCCCATCCGGGAATTGTCTGGTGGACAGAAGGCAAAGGTTCTTCTTTTAAAGATGAGTTTGTCAAATGCAAATGTCCTAATTCTTGATGAGCCGACAAGAAACTTTTCGCCATTGTCCGGTCCTGTCATCCGTCAGATGCTTGCCGCATTTCCAGGGGCGATCATTAGCATTTCCCATGACCGAAAATACATCATAGAGGTATGCGAGAAGGTATATCGTCTCGAAACACACGGGTTAGTGGAAACAAACTTGCTAAGCGAAGGATAAACTAGGAAAAACAGTGCAAAATAAGGAAAAATAAGCAAAAAAAACAAAAAAGGTAGGCACTTCTGTGCTTGCCTTTTTTTTAACAATGTTGTATAATAAGCCAGTATCAACCTATAAAAACCGTAGGAAATAGGATTTTGTACTGCCAGGGTCAAAAGCAGGGAAGCCGATCGTGCTTGCACGATAAGGATTCCTTGCTTGGAACCCACCGAAACATAACAAATATTTTTAACGAGGAGGCACTGCGATGTCAGCACCATTATTACAGATAGAAGGATTATCAGTTCGCGTAGAGGATAAAGAGATTCTGCACGGAATTGATCTGCAGATTAAAAAAGGAGAAACCCATGTTTTGATGGGACCAAACGGAGCTGGAAAGTCTACACTTGGTTATGCACTTATGGGAAATCCTAAGTATCAGATTACTGGAGGAAAGATCCTGTTTGAGGGTAAGGATATTTCTGAAGAAACACCGGATAAGAGAGCAAAAGATGGAATGTTCTTATCTTTCCAGAATCCGATTGAGATTCCAGGTGTATCTTTAACAAACTTTATCCGCAGCGGCGTAGAACAGCGCACTGGAAAGAGAATCCGTTTCTTTGCATATAAGAAGGAGCTTGAGGAAATGATGAAGGTTCTTCAGATGGATCCGTCCTATGCAGAGAGAGATTTAAATGTAGGTTTTTCAGGTGGTGAGAAAAAGAAGGCTGAGATTTTACAGATGTTAATGTTAAAGCCATCTTTTGCAATTCTTGATGAGACAGACTCTGGTTTGGATGTTGATGCAGTAAGAACTGTATCAAGCGGTGTAGAAGAGTATCAAAAGAGCATTCACGGCGGTCTTTTAATTATCACACACAGCACAAGAATCTTAGAGTCTCTTCACGTAGATGCTACTCACGTTCTTGTAGATGGACGTATTGTGGCATCAGGAGATGGATCTTTAGTAGACGAGATCAACGAAAACGGTTTTGAGCGTTTTCTGTAATAGGATAGAAGGAGACGCAAAGCGATTATGAAAGAAAAGACTTATGTAGAAGATGTCGATAGAAGCATGTATGACTTTAGAAATGAAGACAAAGATGCTTATAAAGTAAAGGAAGGTTTGAATCCTGAAATTGTAGAGCAGATTTCAAGCGAGAAGCATGATCCAGAGTGGATGAAAGAATTTCGTATGAAATCTCTTGAGATTTTCAATAATAGTACGATGCCGGATGAATGGGGTCCATCCATCGAGGGACTTGATATGGATAACATTGTAACTTATGTCCGTCCAAACACTCATATGGCAGCAAAGTGGTCAGAGGTTCCGGAAGAGATTAAGGATACTTTTGAAAAGCTTGGTATCCCGAAGGCAGAGCGTGAGTCTCTGGCTGGTGTTGGTGCTCAGTACGACTCTGAGCTTGTTTACCACAATGTAAAGGAAGAGGTAGCAGCGCAGGGCGTTATCTATACTGATATGGAGAGCGCATTAAATGGTGAGTATGCAGATATGGTACACAAGCACTTTATGAAGCTTGTTCCGCCGACTGATCATAAATTTGCCGCACTTCATGGTGCTGTATGGTCTGGCGGTTCCTTCGTCTATGTTCCAAAGGGTGTATCAGTTACCATTCCATTACAGTCTTATTTCAGACTGAATGCACCAGGCGCAGGTCAGTTTGAGCATACACTTATCATCGTTGATGAGGGTGCATATCTGCACTTTATTGAGGGATGTTCAGCACCAAAGTATAACGTGGCTAACCTTCATGC
Source organism: Anthropogastromicrobium aceti (assembly GCF_020687335.1). Classification (NCBI taxonomy): domain Bacteria; kingdom Bacillati; phylum Bacillota; class Clostridia; order Lachnospirales; family Lachnospiraceae; genus Anthropogastromicrobium; species Anthropogastromicrobium aceti. The sequence goes on along the minus strand of NZ_JAJEQN010000001.1, from coordinate 168,052 downwards.
AGGCTGCGTTGAGCTGTTTGTTGGAAAGAATGCGACACTTCGCTATTCCACTATCGAGAACTGGTCCAAGAACATGTACAACTTAAATACAAAGCGTGCAAAAGTTGAAGAAGGCGGAAAGATTGAGTGGGTATCTGGTTCATTTGGTTCTCATGTATCTTATTTGTACCCGATGAGCATCTTAAACGGTGAGGGTGCAAGCGCTGAGTTTACAGGAATTACCTTTGCCGGAAAGGGTCAGAACCTGGATACTGGTACAAAGGTAGTTCACAATGCACCTAATACGTCCTCCTATGTAAATACAAAGTCTATTTCCAAGGATGGCGGTGTAAGTACCTTTAGAAGCAGCGTTGTTGTAAACAGCAAGGCAAAGCACAGCAAGTCAGCCGTCTCATGTCAGTCACTGATGCTTGATGATATTTCACGTTCTGATACAATTCCGGCTATGGATATCCGCACAAAGGATGCCAATATCGGTCATGAGGCAAGAATCGGACGAATCAGTGATGAGGCTGTATTCTATCTGATGTCAAGAGGTATTTCAGAGGAAGATGCAAGAGCGATGATCGTAAGCGGATTTGCAGATGAAGTATCAAAGGAACTGCCGCTTGAGTATGCAATGGAGATGAACAATCTGATTCGCCTAGAGATGAAGGGCAGCATCGGATGATGGAGAGAGGTGAACACGTTTTGGAGATGAAGATAAATAAATTGCCGGCCGGAACATGGAGATGGCTGCATATGAATAATGCTCGCATTGAGCAGGAAGCAGATCTGGCGTTATGTCAGGTTGCGATTCAATGTCCAGATGCGATTGTGAAGACAGAAACATCAGAGGAACAGCTTAATCAAATTCGTACAGGTATGGGCGAAGATATGACAAAGCTGCTGCAGGAGTCTAAAACACAGGCAATCTGTTTTACAGCAGAGGAAGGTGTAAAGGAGGCAGCTCCAGTAACACTTTCATTTGGCTATCAGGATACTGACCGCAAGGGAAATAGAATTGATCTGTATTTGAAAGAAAATAGTGAGATGACAGTTGTAATGGATTATCACAGCAGCGAGGGTACTGGTACTGCTGCAATTCAGACAAAGATTCACGCAGAGAAGAATGCAAAGTTAAAGCTGATTCAGATTGAACGTCTTGGAGAAGGCTTTGACTGCATGAATGATATCGGTGCCTACTGCGAAGATGGTGCAGGAGTTGAACTCGTACAGCTGATCATCGGTGGAAAAAATGTCTATATGGGTGCAGAGACAACACTTGCCGGAAAGGAATCTGATTTTACAGCAGCAATAGGCTATCAGGTGACAGGTGAAAATCGTCTTGATATGAATTACAATGCTGTTCATGAGGGCAAGAAGACAACGAGCAGCATGACAGCAAATGGTGTGCTTCGCGATCATGCAAAGAAGCTGTTTCGCGGTACCATTGACTTTAAGAAGGGTGCAAAAGGTGCAAAGGGTGATGAGTTAGAGGATGTACTTCTTCTTGATGATGGCGTTCAGAACCAGACAATCCCGTTGATTCTTTGTGCAGAGGAGGATGTAGAAGGAAATCATGGCGCATCCATCGGAAGCCTTGATGATGAACTGATTTTCTATTTGGAATCAAGAGGAATCAGTGAAGAGGCTGCATATGAGCTGATGGCAAAGGCAAGATTAAAGGCTGTCTGCAAGAAGATTCCGGTTGAAGGTCTTCGCGCAGAACTTAATGAAATGTTAGATGGCGAGGAGCCGGTTGGAGAGGAGCAGTAAAATGACGACAGAAGAAAGAAAGGCAGAAGATGCACGCTTTCGCCAGGAATATCCACTGTTTGCACAGTATCCAGAGCTGATTTATCTGGATAACGCAGCGACCACGCAAAAGCCATCTTGTGTCATTCAGGCAGAATCAGCATTTTATGAAAAATATAATGCTAACCCATTTCGTGGTGTTTATGAGCTAGCCGAGTTTGCTACAGAGCATTATGAGGAGGCTAGAGCAGAGGTAGCAAAGCTTCTTCATGCAAATGCAGATGAGATCGTTTTTACCAGAAATGCATCAGAGAGTCTGAATTTGATTGCGTACAGTTTAGGAAATCTTGTGCTTCGTCCTGGTGATGAGGTTCTTGTCAGCATTATGGAACATCACAGTAACCTCTTAGTATGGCAGCAGGCAGCCAAAAGAACTGGTGCAACACTTCGCTATCTTGACTGCACACAGGATGGAAAGATTACCGCAGAGATGGTAGAGGCTGCTATTACTGATAAAACAAAGATTTTTGCTGTGACTCAGATTTCAAATGTACTTGGATGGAAAAATGATATTAAATCATTTGCAGAGATCTGTCATAGAAAAGGCTGTCTGATTGTAGCAGATGGCGCACAGAGCGTTCCTCATATTGAGGTCGATGTCAAGGCACTTGATGTTGATTTTCTGGCATTTTCCGGTCATAAGATGATGGGACCAATGGGTATTGGTGCGCTGTATGGAAAGAAGGAACTGTTGGAATCAATGCCGCCGTTTTTATTTGGTGGAGAGATGATTGATACTGTCACAAGAGAGGGTGCCGTGTATGCACCAGTTCCGCATAAATTTGAGGCAGGCACTGTTAATGCAGCAGGTGCAGTTGGACTTATGGCAGCGATCCGTTACTTAAAAGAGATTGGATTTGATACTATTGAAAGACGTGAGGCAGAATTAACGCAGTATGCAGTAAAGCGCCTGTTGGCAATTCCTGGCGTGCATATTCTTGGTTCACAGGATCCAAGTGAGCATCACAGCATTGTGACATTCCTTGTTGACAATGTGCATCCGCATGATGTTGCATCTATTCTTGATATGGACCACATCGCAGTACGCGCAGGTCATCATTGTGCACAGCCGCTTCTGCAGCATTTAAATACGTCAGCAACCACACGTGCAAGTTTTGCATTTTATAATACAATGGAAGAGGTTGATGCTCTGGCAGAGAGCCTCGCTCAGGTAAGAAGGAGGATGGGTTACGTTGACTAACAAAACCTTTTATAATGAAATTTTAATAGATCACAACATGCATCCAGGTCACAAGCATGATTTAGACGATGCAAACATGGTGATGGAAGGCTTAAATCCAACATGTGGTGATCATATTTGGCTGAAGCTCAAGGTTGAAGATGGCGTGATCGTAGATGGCTCCTTCGTAGGCGAGGGCTGTGCAGTTTCTCAGGCATCTGCTGATATGATGCTTGATCTGATTATCGGACAGAAGGTAGAGGATGCCGAGAAATTGGCAGATAACTTCTTAAAGATGATCAAGGGAACAGCTACAGAAGAAGAAATTGAAAGTCTTGAAGAAGCATCAGCGCTTGAAGATATCGCGCATATGCCGGCACGTGTAAAGTGTGCAGTGCTCGGATGGCATACCATGGAAGAGATGCTTAAATGTGATAAGTGCAGTGGACATGGGGAGTGTTCACATTGCAACTAATAATTTTATATACCCGCTTGCTTTGGTGGAGATTGTCCACTGAGGCAAGTGGGATTTTTTTATATAAAAATAGGTTGAAGCGGGGATCAGGTTTGATATAATAGGGGTAGATACTGGAAAAGAACAGAGGAAAATTATTCTATTATAAAACAGGAGGTACGAAGATGAATAAAGATAATTTGGAACAGCTAATCCATAATTACATGGAAAAATATGATCTGTTAAATGATGCGGAACATGATGAAATTTATAAATGGAAGGCCGTCAATCATTTTCAGAAATATTGGAATTTGGATACTGACGAATTTGGAGAAATGTTTAAGCAGGCAATGGAAAAATCCTTCAATCTCATCAATAACGGTATTGCCCAGCCAACGAGCGGGATTGTCTTTCTGTGCAAACAGGATAAGAAAACAGAAAGAGAAGTACAAGAAGAATTTCGGAAGCTGTTAGCGCCAGACGAAGGAAATATAAAGGTGAGACAAGATCGCATTCAGATGTTTGTTGATGCGATTAATGAAAAATTGCAAAAAGCAGCACCTAATAAATGGAAATATAATCAAGACAGACGATCTGTAATTATGTATCTTAACTTTATTGCACCAGATGATAATTTTATGTTTAAATCGACAGAGGCTAAGGCATTTGCAGACTGCTATGAATTTGGGGAAGATATAGGAAGTGGACAAACATTTCGATTAGATGTTTATTACAGAATGTGCCGAGAGTTGGTTGATGAAATAAAAAAGCATAAAGATTTGTGTGCACTTTTAGAGGAAAAATTAAAGTACGAGGCAGAAGTAGATGAGGACAAAACAAATCCTGTGACAAAGGTTGCAGGTAAATATAATATTTTGGCATACGATCTTATATATTGTGCACATGCATATAATCTTTATGAAAATATTTCCGTTCGAAAACGGAAAAAATTAAGTGCCGTCGAACAAAAAAGACAGGAAAAAGAAAATAGAGTGAAAGATCTGATTGCTCAGAGAGAAGAAAAAAATGAGCAGTTCGAGCAACTAGAAAAGCAATTAAACGAGATGAAATTTCCTGATATTATTGGCATGAAAGTCAAGAATATTCGATACGGAGAGGGAAATGTAACTGACCAGAATGGAAAGTATGTGACTGTGGAATTTACGGCAGGTGCAAAGAATTTCATATTGCCAGATGCTTTTGAGAAAGGTTTTCTGAAATCAGCGGATGAGGAAATCAGTGCTTGCTTTGAAGAGATTGGCTCGCTTAAGAAGACAAAAGAAAAATATGAAGGTAACATCCGACTGTTGAGTACAGAAATATCTAGATTGAGTAAGAATTAATTCTAAAATGAGGTAAAACTATGAGACTATTATTCCGTCAACGCATGTTTTCTTGGTTTGACAGTTACGATATTTACGATGAAAATGGCAATACTGTATACGTAGTGAAAGGACAACTTTCTTGGGGTCATCTTTTGAATATCTATGATGCTTATGAAAATAAGCTTGGCTATGTGCAGGAGAGGGTCTTGACATTTTTGCCGAAATTTGAAATATACGAGCGAGAGCAGTATCTTGGCTGCATCAGCAAAGAATTTACATTTTTTAAGCCTAAATATAATATTGATTTTAATGGGTGGCAGGTAGAAGGAAACTGGCTAGAGTGGGATTACACAATCTTGAGATCAAATGGAAGTACTGTTGCGACGATCACAAAGGAACTACTACATATGACAGATACCTATGTGCTTGATATACAAAATCCGACAGATGAACTCCATGTCTTGATGTTTGTACTAGCCATGGATGCAGAAAAGTGTTCAAGGAATTGATGTTTTTTGGGTGAGACGAAGGGAGGCAGAGATGGCAAGAACAATCAGCATTGGAAACCAGAGTTTTGAAGAAATTCGAGAAAAGGGCTATTTTCTGGTGGATAAGACCAATTTGATCAAAGAGTGGTGGGAGTCAGCTGACAGTGTGACATTAATTACGCGTCCGCGCCGTTTTGGAAAGACCATAAATATGGACATGCTGAACTGCTTCTTTTCAAATCGCTTTCAGGGCAGAGGAGATTTGTTTGAGGGGCTGTCTATATGGAAAGAAGAAGTCTACAGAAGATTGCAGGGAAGCTATCCTGTCATTTTCTTAAGCTTTGCTGATGTAAAGCAGAATAACTGTAAAGATGCTATACAGAAAATCAAAACAATTATTACTGGGGTGTATCGCCAGTTTTTTGATACACAAGATAAATTGCCATCTCAGATTGTGCAGATGATGCAAGAAAACATGAGCGATGTTGCAGCGCAAAGTGCTTTGCAGATCTTGTCAGAGGAATTGTCAAGACGATGTGGGAAAAAAGTGTTAATCTTTCTGGACGAGTACGATACGCCGATGCAGGAAGCTTATCTTCACGGATACTGGGATGAATTTACTGGATTTATACGCGGACTATTTAACTCCACTTTTAAAAGCAATTTTTATATGGAACGCGGAATCATGACGGGTATTACTCGTGTCTCAAAAGAATCTGTATTTTCCGACCTAAATAATTTGACTGTGGTGACAACGACTTCTGAAAAATACGCATCCTGTTTTGGCTTTACGCAACAGGAAGTGACAGATGCCCTTGATGAGTATGGACTGGAAGAAAGCAGTGCATCAGTAAGGCAGTGGTATAATGGATTTACATTTGGAAGTCACCGTGATATCTATAACCCTTGGTCAATCACAAATTTCTTAAAAGAAAAAAGATTGTTTCCTTATTGGGCATCAACAAGCTCAAATGGACTTGCCAGTAAATTGATTCGAACGGCATCGGCTGATCTAAAGGAAAAAATGGAAACTTTGCTAAATGGACAGTCGATAACAGTAAATTTTGATGAGCAGATCGTTTATAGTCAGTTGGATGAAAACGAGAGTGCCATCTGGAGCTTGCTAACAGCATCTGGCTATTTAAAGATTGAAAATATTGAATACAAAGGGATTTTTTTGGAACCTTGGTATACGCTTCGTATTACCAATCTGGAGACAGTAGGCATGTTTTCTGCTATGTTTCGTGGATGGTTTTCCAGTTCGGATGCCAACTACAATGGTTTTGTGAGGGCACTACTTAGTGGAAATCTAAAAGAAATGAATCTGTTTATGAATGATGTCGCGCTCGCAACATTTAGTGCTTTTGATACAGGAAAGCATCCATCAGCGCGAACTCAGCCAGAGCGCTTTTATCATGGCTTTGTACTAGGACTGTTGGTTGAACTTCGTGGTCGCTATAGTGTGCAGTCAAATAAGGAGAGCGGATATGGTCGCTATGATATTTGTCTAATTCCCCAAAAAACTACAGATCCGGCGATTGTATTGGAATTTAAGGTGCATGATCCAGATGAAGAAAAGACGCTTCAAGAGACTGTGGAATCAGCGTTAAAGCAGATAGAAGAAAAAGCTTATGATTCAATGCTTGTCGAGCAAGGAATCAGCAAAAAACAAATACGACACTATGGTTTTGCTTTTGAGGGAAGACGAGTACTAATCGGAGGCAATTAAAATGGTGAGAATATTTCAATTTATAAAATACAGAAAAAAATAAAGTAAAAAATACTTGATTCTAGATTGAAATAAAGCTATCAGTAAATTATACTGAGATAAACAATTTGTAAAATACAAAAATATGAAAGGAACACGGGAAAAGCCATGGATCAAAAAAATGAAATGTTTATGCAGCAAACCACCTGCAGCAGATGGGGCATTTTTGAAGTCGGTATTGACGGACCAAAGGATGGAAACCCATTTATCGAGCAAAAAGTGACAGGAATTTTTAAGGGAGACAATGAAACTGTGTCTTGTGACGGTTTCTACGATGGAGACGGTGTGTATCGCATCCGTTTTATGCCATCTTTTGAGGGTGTGTACACCTACCAGATTCAGACCACATTTGGAGGTGATTGTGCTGGTAGTTTTACCGTAACAGCTCCAAAAGAAAATGCACATGGTCCAGTGCGTGTTGCAAACACCTACCATATGGCCTACGAGGATGGCACACCATACTATTCAATTGGAACAACCTGCTATGTATGGGAGCTTCAAAGCGATGAGCTGATTGAGCAGACATTTGAGACATTGAAAAATAGTGCGTTTAACAAAATTCGTTTTTGCATTTTCCCGAAGCACTATGATTATAACCTGCGTGAGCCACGATCATATCCATATGAGGGAACACCAATGGATTCAAGTGTGCTGACAACGGAAAATTTCTGGGACTATACGGGAAAAACAGAAGGAAATCACTTGGATTTGACTCGTTTTAATCCAGCACATTTCCAGCATATTGAAAATTGCATTCGTTGTCTAGGCGAGCTTGGAATCGAAGCCGATCTTATCATGATGCACCCGTATGACCGCTGGGGCTTCTCTCAAATGACAAGAGAACAGGATGATCTGTACTGGAACTATGCAGTTTCAAGATTTAGCGCATTTGCAAATGTCTGGTGGTCACTGGCAAATGAGTATGATCTGATGCCACACAAGACTCTCGACGACTGGGAACATTATGCGACAATTCTTTGTGAGAAAGATCCGTATCATCATATGAGATCCATCCATAACTGCATTTCTTTATATGATTTTTCAAAGCCATGGATCACGCACTGTAGCGTGCAAAGAACCGATCTGTATAAGAGTGCAGAGTGCACGAATGAACTTCGTGAACGCTACAGAAAGCCAGTTGTGCTCGATGAGATTGCCTATGAGGGTGATATTCAGCACGGATGGGGAAATTTAACCGGAGAGGAAATGCTAAGACGTTTCTGGGAGGCAGCTTGCAGAGGCGGCTATCCGGGTCACGGTGAAACCTATTTAAATAAAGAAAATATTCTGTGGTGGTCACATGGTGGCAAGCTTCACGGAGAGAGCCATAAGCGCTTTGGATTTTTGCTTGATCGATTAAAAGAAACACCAGGACTTGGTCTTCAACCATGCAATCGAACTTGGGATGAGGTGTGTGCTGTGCCGCAGGAGATTACGCCTGGAGAGGCAGAGTGTGGCTGCAAAGAATATTATCTGATTTATTATAGCTTCATGCGTCCAGCCTTTCGCGAGTTTCATTTCGACGACAAGTCAAGCTGGCATGTGCGTGTAATCGATACCTGGAACATGACAATCGAAGATCGCGGTAGCTTCCAAGGCAAATTTAAGGTAACACTTCCAGCAAAGCCATATATGGCAGTGCAGATCTGGAGAGAAGGCGCAGATATACACCTCTTATGAATATAGCTTTCCGAGGTGGAAGTGCTTTGCCCACGACGCCGTAAAGTGAAACGGTTAGGCTCGTGGGCAATCACTTCACCGAGGGGGACATTCGGCAGCGATAAGATGCGGCAATTTGCATCTTACCGCTGCCTTTGCGCATCTTGCCGCGAATTGCTTGCTGTATATTCCTAATTTCGCTATCCTTATATTAGTGAATGATATTCATGGGATAATCACTACGCAGGTGAGCCTGTGAACATATAAGGGAGGAATGCATATGCAATCAGAGATCACCGTAAAAAATCTGAAAAAGTATTTCGCTGAAATCAAAGCCGTCGATGACATCAGTTTTACCGTGCAAAAAGGGGAATTGTTTGGCTTTCTCGGTGTAAATGGAGCTGGAAAATCAACAACAATTCGCATGATGTGCACGTTGTTTTCACCAACTGGAGGAGAGATAGAGATCGGCGGATTGCGAGTGGGAGAGGCGGATGAACAGATCCGGCAGAAAATTGGTGTCGTCTGGCAGGAGAATGTGTTAGATGATCGCTTGACAGTTAAGGAAAATTTGCAAGTGCGTGCTGCAATGTATCAGACAAAAAGTGCATGGCAAAAAGAGCGCATTCACACTGTCTGTGAAAAACTTCATTTAGAGGATATCTATGCAAGACGTTATGCAAAACTTTCTGGTGGACAAAAGAGGCGATGTGAGATTGCGGCAGCACTGCTAAATGATCCAGAGGTTTTGTTCTTGGATGAGCCGACGACGGGGCTTGATCCGGCGACGAGAAAGCAAGTATGGGCAAGTGTGAAATCTCTGCAAAGAGATGACAAAGTGACGGTCTTTTTGACCACTCACTATATGGAAGAGGCAGCTGCGGCCGGTCATATTGTAATTCTCGATAAGGGAAAAATTTGTGAGTTTGGTACACCACAGGAATTAAAAATGCGCTATGCAAAGGATATGCTGACGTTGTATTATAAACAAGAGAAAGACATACTTACTTCTGATAATGAAAAAATATATGATACAATACCGATAACAGCAAAATCAGAGATCCGTGTATTAGAAAACAGCATGGAAGCAATCCCAATTTTAAATCAGTTATCAGATCAGCTTGAAGGCTTTGAGTTGCAGCAAGGTACCATGGATGACGTGTTTCTGGCAGTTACTGGAAAGAGCTTGAAAGGAGGTAACATATGAGCGAGATCAAAGCAATGACAAAGAGAAATCTGTTAATTTATTTTCGAAACAAAAGTGCTGTCTTTTTTTCGATATTATCAGCACTGATTTTGCTTGCCATTATGGTTGTCTTTCTTGGAGAGTCGTCATCAGAGGGTTTGCTTGATGCATTGAACCAATATGGAACTGGCACAGCAGAGGAAAATGCAAAAAATGCCTCGTGGCTGGTTCAATTGTGGATCATGGGTGGTATTCTGGGTATTAACAGCGTAACAGTATCGCTAACTGCGATTGGTGCAATGGTAGAGGATGAAGAAAGAGGACGGTTACGTTCATTTTATGTGACACCAGCAAGTCGTTTTTATCTGTCACTGGGTTATATTTTGTCAGCTTGGGTTAGTGGTATGGTGATTTGCCTTACGACATTGGCAGTGGGAGAAGGGTTCTTTGCATTAAAAGGACATCCAGTACTTGGAATTGTTGATCTGGTATCACTTGTCGGTGTGATTGCATTAAATACGTTTGTATTTTCAACAATTGGCTATTTGGCAGCATTGTTTATACGCACAGGAAGTGCATGGAGTGGTATGTTGACTGTGGCTGGTACACTTGTAGGTTTCTTGGGTGGTACTTACATTCCAGTGGCGTCCATGTCTGAATGGCTTCAAAATGTGGTAAAACTTCTTCCAGTGATTCATGGAACTGCTCTGATGCGAAGATTTTGTATGCAAAGTGCATCTAAAACAGTTTTTGCAGGAATGTCAGATACCGTACAGACTGTATTTTTCGAACAGATGGGTGTCACACTAAAAAATGGCTCACAGACAATCAGTATATTGGGACAGATTTTACTATTGATTGTTTGGGCAGTGGTTGTCATCGTAATTGCAGCTGCAATCGCAAAACGAAGAAAATTAAAAGATCGCTAAAGGTCTGAGAGGTGGGATTTTATGAAAGTAACAATACAGGAGTGTTCGGCAGAGGAGGAAGAGGAAGTCATCATCCGATGCCGTGGAATAGATGAAAGAATCAGTCGACTTCTTAAGGCACTCCAATCCGATCAGGAAAAATTGACGGTATTTGACGGAGAAAAAATGCATCAAGTACAGCTTCGCGATATCTGCTATTTTGAGGCAGTTGACAATCGTGTGTTTGCCTATCTGGATACAAAAGTATTTGAAATTCATTCAAAGTTGTATGAGTTAGAGCAGCAGTATGGAAATGCAGATTTTTTCAGAGTCTCAAAATCAGTCATCGTAAATTTATCAAAGGTCGATCATTTTAGTCCAATGTTTCAGGGACGCATGGATGCCTGCATGACCAACAAAGAGCATGTCGTAATATCTAGACAGTACGTTTCACTTTTAAAGGTTCGATTAGGACTGAAAAATTAGAAGGGAGAAGGAACATGACAAAATTTGAGTTCGTTTTGAATAAATTTTATGAAATTACGGTTTGGTCGCTGTTTGCGGCGATTGCTATGACAGTATTAAACGGAGGCGATGGCATGGTTCCGGCTTCTATTCTATGGCAGATTCCAGTATTGTCATTTTTGGGAGCACTTTCCTCTCTGATTTATCCTTGGGATCGCAGCATGACAAGAAAAGAGTTTGTGATTCGCATTGCCATTCACTATATGATTATGAATGGGATTGTGCTTGGTGGCGGCAGCTTGTTTGGCTGGTTTGATATTCATGAGCCGCTGCAGGTTGCTATGATGGCATTATCCGTTGCCATTATCTTTTTTATTATTTCTCTATATTCGTGGACGAAGGGAAATAGGGAAGCACAAAAGCTGAACCAGCGTTTAAAAAAGCGTAATGACAACGAATCATGATAAATCGAAAAAATATAGTGGATCATACAATTAGACTAGCATTAAATTACAAATGAAATTAACTTTTATTGTGTGATTGCTTCTGCCTTTTAACTTCAATGTGGTGTTGCGCCCGGAATTTATCAATGGTGGCAAGACCGGCATCAGATACAGGACGGATCCACTTTCCAGAGTAGAGATGACACTGCATGATAATGTAGCGGATCGGCTCATCAATATAGCAGAACGCAAACACAAGAAGAAATGGTGCATGAAAATAAAAATTAGAAAGATATACAAATGGAAGCACCATAAGATACATGAATGTAATCTCCATAATGGAACCAAAAGCGGCATCTCCGGCAGAACGGTAGGTGTCGTTTTGTGCCCAGTTTCCCATACGAATGATGGCGGCAATGCTGTAAATGATAAGCATGCCAGTACCAATTTCATACGATTTTCCTGAAAGTCCGAGCATATGAAGAAGTGGATTGTGAACGAGCAAAAGTGTCAGACAGGCAATACTTATAATGGCACTGCATAGATAAACCAGACGTTTAGCGCGCTCAAAGGCAAGCTCGTGATTGCCAGCACCAACTTCTTTTCCAACGAGGATTGAGGCTGCATTGGAAAAACCGCTAAAGAATGCAATGACGAGACCTTCCATAGTACGAAAGACAGCGACAGCGGCAATTGCCTGTTCACTTTGACGTCCCAGAACAACGTTAATCATCATATTTCCAATACCAATCAGAACTTCGTTGCATATGATTGGGAAGCACTTGATCAGATAATTTTGCAGAGATTCCTTTGTCCAACGAAAATGTTTGGAAAATTCCAAGACAAATGGAATCCTTTGATGAAGGATAAAGCCAATCAAAATTAAAAGATTCACAACACCGGCAAGAACAGTTCCGACAGCAGCACCAGCGGCACCCATTTCTGGAAGTCCAAATTTTCCAAAAATGAAAAGATAGTTAAAAAAGCAATTGGCGATAACAGAGGCGATGCCGCCATAAAGCGGAATTTTCACGCGTTCGATGGAACGAAGCAGTGCACTCATTGCCATTGACAAAACCTGGAGCGGGTACGCAAAGCCAACAATCCTAAGGTAAGAAATACCAATCGCCTGAATTTCTGGCTTGTCGGTGTAGACTCCCATGATAAAAGAAGGTACTCCGATTGCAAGACCTGCAAAAACAAGAGCAACGGTCGTCATAAAAAGAAGCGTCATTCCATAGGAGCGAGTAATTCCATCATGATCCTTTGCACCCCAATATTGGGCGAAAAATAGCATGCCGCCGCCAATAAAACCCCAGTATCCGGAGAACATCAAACTGGAAAATTGAGCACATAGTCCGACAGCACCAACCGCTTTTTCTCCGATAGAAGCCAGCATAATGGTGTCAACCATACTGCCTGTGGTGGTGAGCAGATTCTGGAGGGCTACTGGTATCGCAATAATGGCAATGTGCTTTAGAAAGTACCCCCAGTCAAATTTTTTCTGCTTCATAAGAAAAACCTCCCCAAAAACAATAATAAAATGCAGAAACAGCGCTATCATATCATGGTTTAATATGTTTTTCCATGTAGGATTTTACTTAAATGATATACTTTTTGGAAGAATATGGTCTTGCCATTTTTGTCGTGCTGTACTATAATGACGACAAAAGAAAAGACAGGCAGGTGATGTAGTGAAATATAAAAAAGGAAAATTGTGGAAGATTCCAACGCTTGTCGTATGTGCAGTTTTATTTGGACTATTGGCGGCTGATATCAGTGGATCATATGTGACTGCACCGATTGATGTTGCAGCGTATCATATTTTAAGGTCATTTGAGAGCAGCGCAGCGACAGGATTTTTCAAAATAATGACTAACATGGTTCATCCAGTAGTACTTTTAGTAATAAGTCTTTCGATGATTCATATTTTAAAGCAGCGTAAATATTTTATAGCTTTGCTTGGAAATTTGATTTTGACAGTCCTTTTGAATGTAGCAATCAAGGGTAGTTTTATGAGAATACGTCCGCCGCAGGAGATGCATCTTGTTATGGAGAGTGGTTATAGCTTTCCGAGTGGACATGCCATGGTGGCAGCGTCATTTTATGGATTTCTTGCATATATGCTTAAGCAGGCAGACTTGAAAAAAAGTCAAAGATATGCGTTTACAGTGCTTAATGCGCTGATTGTGTTTTTAGTTGGCTGCAGTCGAATTTATCTTGGCGTGCATTATGCAACTGACGTTATTGGTGGATTTTGCGTTTCAGTAATGTATCTGATTTTATATACTGAGGTTATTAGTCATTACTTTGCAGCAGAGGCATTAGATGCGGCACATCATCATTTAGATGTAAAGCAAGAGCTTGTTTTAAGTTTTGCCTATGCATTTCGAGGTATATTTGACGGCATCAAAAATGAACGAAATATGATGATACATTATTCAGTAGTTGTATTAGTTGTAGTTTTTGGTGTCACATTAAAGCTGACAGTGACCGAATGGGGCATTTGCCTTATATTATGTGGAATGGTCATTGCACTTGAGCAGGTCAATACTGCAATAGAAGCAGTAGTTGATCTGGTGACAGAGGAACACAAAGAGCTGGCACGTTTAGCGAAAGACACAGCGGCAGGTGCTGTGCTTGTAGCAGCCATCACGGCAGCCATTGTAGGCGGATTAATTTTCTTCCCTAAATTGGCACAGCTTTTTGGATTATAAATTTAACACAAGCAGAAAGGCAGGTAACAGTATGGATTTTAAGGTAACAGATCTTGTAAAGAATGTAGTTTTGGCAGGTATTGGTGCAGCAGCAGTGACAACCGAGAAGGCAAAGGATGTTGCGGATGAACTCGTAAAAAAGGGAAGCCTGACCGTAGAGCAGGGAAAAGTGTTAAACGAGGAACTTAAACACAACATTAAAGAAACCTTGGATAATAAGAAAAAAAAGGATGCTTCTGTTGAGGAACTGCTGTCAGCGATGACACCAGATCAGATTGATGCTTTAAAGGAGCTGTTAAATAAGGCAGCTAAGCCACAGGATAAAGAGGCAAAGGCAGAAGCACCACAGGATGAAGAACAAAAGGCAGAGCAAAAAGAGAATACACAGGATGAGTGAGAGAGAAGACAGATCGAGACTTTCTGAAATCATGCAGATACTGCGGCGTTATCGCATTACAAAAGGGATAACGCCGGTAAAAGTACGTGAGATATTAGAAGAACTAGGACCAACTTATGTAAAGCTGGGACAAATTCTTTCAATACGAACAGATTTAATTTCATCTGAGTATTGCAAAGAGCTGCAGAAGCTGCGCTCTCAGGTCAGCCCAATGCCATATGATGAGGTTAGGGCTGTACTTTACGAAGCATACAAAAAAGACCCAGAGGATGTTTTTGCATCAATTGTAAAGACTCCAATCGGGTCTGCTTCGATTGCGCAGGTTCATGAAGCCTTTCTTAAAAGTGGTGAGCATGTGGTTCTCAAGGTTCAAAGGCGCGGCATTTATGGCACCATGGAAAGAGATGTTGCCATGATGCAGCGTATGCTTCGTTTTGTGCCGCCTGCCCTGAAAGGTCTTGTTGATTTAGAGCGAGTGATAAGTGAGTTTTGGTCAGCAGCTAAAGAGGAAATGGATTTTCTTCGTGAAGCTGCAAATATGGAAACATTTTCAAAAAACAATGAAAATGTCGTTTTTGTTGCGTCTCCTAAGCTGTACAGTGAGCTGACAACAGCACAGGTTCTTGTCATGGAGTATATTGATGGCTACAGCGTTTCAGATAAGCATACACTAGAACAGGAAGGCTATGACCTAGTTGAAATAGGAGAAAAGCTTGCTGACAATTATGTGCGTCAGATTATGCAGGATGGATTTTTCCATGCTGATCCACATCCGGGAAATCTTAGGATTCGCGGTGGAAAAATTGTCTGGCTTGATATGGGAATGATGGGGCGCCTCACGCCAAGAGACAAAAGTCTGATAGCAAAGGCAGTAAAAGCAATCGCAAGAGGAAATAATTCTGAGTTAGTGGATGTGATACTGGCGCTTGGCATTTTTCATGGAAAACCAAATCGAATCCGCTTGTATACCGATATTGAAGGTCTTATGACGCGTTACGGCACGCTGGATATCGGCAGTATTGACATTGCTGCACTTTTAACAGAACTGATAGAGATAATGAGTGCCAATGAGCTTGCAATGCCGGCACAGCTGACACTTCTCGCAAGAGGAATGACGACAATTGAGGGTGTAATTGCAGATTTAAGTCCTCAAGTCAATATCGTGGAGGTAGCGTCGGGACGTATTTCGGCATCATTTTGGGAAAATGTAAATTGGAAGGAAGAACTCAAAAATGAGGGAAGCCAGCTGTATCGCTCCATTAACAGGGCAATGGACATTCCCGTAATAATGGCAGATCTTTTACAGAGCTATCGAAATAATGAGACGAGAATTAAGCTTGATCTTCACGCGACAGAGGATTTGTCACAGATGCTTGAGAAGCTTGTCTCGAAGATGGTTATGGGACTTGTTATAGCAGCACTTCTTCTGGCATCAAGTATTTTATGTACCACACAAATGCAGCCGCACTTGTTTGGAATACCAGCGCTTGGTTTTCTAGGCTATATCATGGCGCTTGGTCTTGCAGGTTATCTAGTGTGGGAGCATTTTAAAAACAAAAATAAATAGCATGCATTAGGCGTGTGATGGCAAAGGCAGGTTTAGGATGATACCATTTGCGATTTTATCAGGCAAAATAAAGACAAAGACAGATGAAAAGGAGATTCGTCTTTTGGAGCTGTCGCCTGATTATTTTACCTTTCGTCTGTTAAAAGAACAGGCAAAAAAATATGCACAGCAGTTATCAGATGCAGGACAGCAAGGCAACGTAGTGCTGTCCTTTTTTCAGTTTCAAAAAAGAAGCTATCATGAAGTGATACTAAATTGTACACGGGACGTTGTAAAAATTGCATTGATGCCGCAAAAACAGATGGAGGGGCTTGTCTGCGAGATTCGTGTTGATGTAAAAAACGAAGAATACCGTATATATACGGAATGCTTTAATAAGGAGTATATGAATTATATATATTTAAAGCTGGATGAGACAGAGGCAGATATGTCAAAGGCATTAGTTGGCTATCCGTCAGAAAAGGAACAAACTTATTCAGATACATTAAAGAAACAGCGAGCAGCATGGACACAAGTACCTAATGAAGCAAAGAAGTCACTGGCAGAGCGAGTAGATGGCATTGAGCTAGATAACCCGGCCTGGTATCAGGCATATCTGTCAAAGCCTCTTAAGGATTTTATTTCTCTTTATTGGGAAAGCAGTGGATGGATTGATATAGATTTATGTAAGATTGCATGGCGTGTACCAAAATATTTTTATATTGGAAATGCATATTGTTTTCATCTGTTTCCTAAAAAGACACAGTTAGAGGCTATGCTTGAAAAGACGTGGAGTGATCATATTTTCCCTGTTTGTGTGTTTGCACCTGTTGAAGAAAAAGATCTAATAAAAATAGAAGAAATATTAAAGCTTCTTTCAGATTGGTGTCAAAATAAATGTGTAAAAACTGAGCTTGTAATAAATGATTGGGGAATGGCAGGTCTGATCAGAAAAAAATATCCGAATCAGTTTTTGCTGACGCTTGGCTGCCTTTTGTCAAAACAAAGACGTGACACAAGAATGAACTATGTTAATAGAAATGACAATGAGCTTAGTAAAGAAAAAAGTCAGGTAGATGCTCCATTTTACAGACAGTATCTTGCCAAGCATTTTAATATAACGCGTGTGTCATTTCAAAACAGCGGCATTGATCAATCATTTTTTACGCCAGACAGTATGATTGGCATGACGCTTCATTTTCCATATTTTCAAATGAATACTTCTGGATGGTGTCCGCTTTTGGCAATGCTTTACAGAGGCAGCAGAGGAAGGCAGAAAGCAGTTGATGATTGCCATTGTGAATGTATGACATATGCATTTGAGTATCCTGATTTTCTTTGCATGACAGGGCGGTATAACAGTATTTTTGGATATAATGATTCGATTAGAATAGAAAAAGAAGGAGTTCGTCTTGTGGCTGGATTTTTAAATGCACCATTAAAAAACGATTCGGCAAAGGGGACAAAGCTATGAAAATTACGGCAGGATTAGGCTCGGTGGATGATTATCTTCCTTATGTGGAAGCAGGGGCAGATGAATTTTTTTGCGGCTATGTGCCATATGAATGGATGAAAAACGGAGGATTGACATATCCGCTAAATCGCAGAGAGGTGCTTTATTATAACGTGCAGATCGGATCTGAAAGTGAAATGGAGATCTTAGCAGCACTTGTCAGAAGAAAGAAAAAAATAGTCACAGTAGCGTTAAATGGATTATTTTATGCACCTCATCAATATCCGATGATAGAAGCACTTATTAAGCGTTTGTTTCATATGGGTTTTTCGACATTTATTGTTGGAGATATGGCGCTGCTTGTCTTTTTAAAAAAGAATCTGACAGTTCCGGCAGAAATTCATGTAAGTGGTGAAATGTCGGAATCAAATCATATAATGATTGATGAGATGAGAAGTCTTGGGGCAAAACGGATTATTTTTCATCGTAAGGTAACACCGCAGGAGATGAAAAGCTGTATTGATTATCAAAAAATGCAGTATCCAAAACAGCCGCTCGAGTATGAGGCTTTTGCATTAAATGAGCTTTGTCATTTTACAGGTGCATTTTGCAGCAGTCTTCATTGTGATGAATTAGCACCTGCCTGCCGTCTACCTTATAGACTTATAAGAACAGAACAAGCAGATATTTTGAATTATAAGAGACAGCCAGATCAGGCAGATCTGGAAAATGCAGTAGAGAATTTTGTGCTTGGACAAAGCGGATGTGGTCTGTGTGCACTTTGGCAGCTGCGAGATGCAGGCATTACTCATATTAAGCTTGTAAGCCGGGGAAATTATACGGCGGATACCATAGAAGATATCCGCCAATTAAAAAATGCTCTTAATATTTTAGAAAAATCAACCTGCGAAAAAGACTATAAAAAACAAATGAAAAGCAGGCTGTTTGCAAATGACTGCAGCCATAATTGTTACTATATTACAGAAAATTGACTAGCTGCTGATATGTTGTAATTTAAGATGCAGACAATATATTAGAGTGACCATTGTGTGCGAAGCCATGCATCTGCAAGACAAGGCCAAATGGAAACTTCTGCGTTAGGCTCACGTGAACAAGGATTACCAGGCATATGGTTTGGAAATTCTCTTTCTAAATCTGCCAGCTTTTCTTTGGATACGTCAACATTGGCAGTACCAGCTTTAATCGCATCAATAGTATATTTGAATGGATCTAGTGTATACAGTTCACCGAAGATTCCCTGTGCCCAGGAAGCTGTTGCCAAAGAAAGTCCATGAGGACCCTGTGAGAAAACATGATGAGCAAAAGAAACACCATTTTTCTTGCAGGCATCAGCAAAAAGATAACTGTTTTCAACAGGAACTACTTCATCAGTTACAGTCTGCCACAGAAAGCTAGGAGGTGTCTGTGAAGTTACCTGTGTCTCAAGAGACATATATTTTAATTCATCTGCTGTTGGGTTAGCACCAAGCAGATTTTGCATGGAGCCTTCATGTGTATAAGGACCAGAGGTAATAACAGGGTAACATAGAAGCATTGCATCTGGTCTTGCACTGACATTACTATAGAGCGGATTTTTTTCTTCAATATCATTATAATGTACGCCCTCGCTGGCAGTCAGATGGCCGCCGGCAGAAAAGCCACATGTTGCAATGCAGTCTGGCTTGATGCTGTATTCATTGCTGCGGCTTCTGACAATGCGAACAGCACGTGCAAGATCACGCATTGGCTGATCCTTAAGAGGGATCGTTCCAAGCAGATTTGTCGTGTAGGTGAGAACAAAAGTCTGATAACCCTTATGGTAGAAATCAAGAGCGACAATGCCTGCCTCTGTTGGTGATGCAATATAGTAGGCGCCTCCTGGAACAACGAGCACACAAGGACGCTCTTTATTGTCTTCATGAAGATAGCCAGTCAGAAACGGAACAAATCCGTAGCCCTGAGGCCAGGTGTATTCACCATCTTCCCAGATTGAAAAACGAATTGTTTTCATAAAAAAATACCATGCCTTTCCGTATAAATTGCAGCAAAGCTGCTTTTCTTTTTTTATAGCACTATTCAGGCTGAATGGCAAGCAGAAAGTTAAGTGTAGACATTTTAAAATGGATATGGTAGCATTATTATGAAGAGTTCGGGAGTGCAAAGTACGTAGCAATCTGGTATTATACATCATAATGATGGAAAGAAGGAGGAAAACCATATGAGAGTATTAATTTTATCGTGCGGTACAGGCGGAGGACATAATGCAGCAGCAAGTGCGATGAAGGAAGCGTTAGAGGCGCGTGGTCACAGTGCAGATGTATTGAATCCATATACATTAAAAACTAATAAGCTAGCCAAAATTATCGACGTTGTCTATGTACGGCTGGTGCAGATATCTCCGACATTATTTGGCTGTGTTTATAAAATTGGTGATGCCTACCGCAGACTGCCATGGCGTTCACCAGTCTATTTTGTAAATGCACAGATGGTTCCTGTTATGGATAAGTATTTAAAGGAAAATAAATATGACGCGATTTTAATGCCGCATCTGTTTCCGGCGGAGATGGTAACGCAGATGAAGGCAAAAGGGATCAATCTTCCTCCAACGATTTTTGTCGCGACTGACTATGTATGTACTCCATTTACAGAAGAAACTAATTGTGATGCGTATGTAATTCCATCAAGACATGTAAGGTATGATTTTTTAAGAAGAGGAATACCAGAAGAAAAGATAAAATCACTTGGCATTCCTGTTCGAAAGGAGTTTGCTAAAAAGGTTTCAAAAGAGGAAGCCAGAAAAGAGCTTGGATTAGAGGAGGATACATTTTATCTGCTTGTAAGTGCAGGCAGCATGGGAGCGGGCGGAATTGTGAAAACAATTAAGCTTTTGTATCGTTGGTGCAAAAAGCAAAATAAGAAGCTTGAGAAAAAACGTAAGAACGAGAATGAAAATCAGCGCCAGACAAAGTTAATTATTATATGCGGAAATAATAAGGTACTGTATGAGACACTGCAAAAAATTGTTGGCGATGATGATTGTGTTATATTGACTGGATTTACAAAGCAGATGGCACTTTATCTGAAGGCAAGTGATGTGTGTATTACAAAGCCTGGTGGTCTTTCAAGTACAGAGGCTGCAGTTGCCAATATACCATTTATACATGCAATGGCAATTCCAGGCTGTGAAACAAGAAATCTTGAATTTTTTGAATCATGCGGCATGAGCATAGGTGTGAAAAAAACAAAGGGTCAGCTGATTCGTGCAGTGAATAGAATACAGGGTAAGGAGCTTTGTGAGACAATGAAGCTGGCACAGAGAAAATTTGTGCGTCCAGACAGTGACATGGCGATCTGCCGTCTGACAGAAAAAATGGTACGGAATGTAAATTTATAGTAACTACAATTTCAAATAGATCTAAGTAGTTACAATTTAAACAAAAAAACCGGCGAGCCTTAGTGGCCAGCCGGTTTCTTGTTTAATAGATCGTGTTCCCAGGTCAGATCCGCATGAGCGAGTCTGTAGAAAAGAATTAAAAGAGGAACAAGAGCGATCCAGATTGATTTTTCGTTCATAAATTTACAGAAGACTGAAAGTAAGAAAGCACCAACACAGAAGCAGACAATCATGCCAAGATGTTCCATACCACGATGAAAACCTTTCTGATCATGCTTTCTAACTAGCTTTGCAACGCCAATTCCAACCTGGCGAATATGGTTGGTGCAGAAGGTTGTTGCCATCGGAATACCCTCAGCTTGACGGAATGTATTATACTGCATTGAGGCAATAAAGTTAACAGCGACCTGAACAACAGGATCTGGTACTGTTGTTGGAATAAATCCAATGATAAAAAGAATAAGTGCTTCAAATCCAACAAGCCAAGTGTCCCAGCGAAACAGGCCGTAGTGCTTTATTGGTGTAGGGAGAATCTCAGAGGCAATCGCACCAAGAACATAAGCAGATATTGGAATAAAATAGAAAAGTGCGTGCTTAAAGTTGCCCTCTCCAAGTGAAATTCCCAGCATCAAAAAGTTTGCCGTCTGTGCATTACAGAAAACACCGCCGCGTACAACATATGTGTAAGCACCCATAATACCGGAATTCAGCATTAAAAGATAGAAAACACTTACATGTTCGCATGTAAGATAACCAGAAGAATCATGTCTCAATTTCAGAGTCATTGCAGAACATCTCCTTAATAAAATAGTAGTGTAAAGACATACAATACACTACATATTATTATAAAGCAAAAAGTGATTTTGGACTATGCGCGAAAAGGACAAAAAAACAATGAAAAATATATCGCAAGTTGTCAGTTTCGGGGAAAGAAATAAAAAAGTTCAAGATGCTGAACTTCAAAAATAAAACTTGAACTTTTACGGCTGCCGTGCTATAGTGTGCATGTAGGAAATTGAACTAAGATAATAAGGAGTGGATATGGCAGCATTTGCAGAGCGATTGAAAGAGGCTATGGAATTAAAGGGGCTAAAACAGGCAGATGTTATTCGTCTGGCACAGCCATTTGGAGAGCCGGTCGGCATTCGGATCGGCAAGAGCCATATGAGTCAATATGTAAGTGGCAAGACAGAGCCAAGGCGTGATATTTTAAAGGTTTTGGCGCAGGCGCTTGAGGTAGATTATCTGTGGCTTGAAGGCGATGATGTGGCAATGACAGCAGACAGTCAGCCGGCAAAAGAGCAGCAGAGTAAAAATTCATGGAGTATAGGAGAAGACGGTATGAGAACATTTAATAAATCATCAAAGCTGGACAATGTATTGTATGATGTGAGAGGACCGGTTGTAGAGGAAGCAAAGAGAATGGAAGATGCAGGTATGCATGTTCTGAAATTAAACATCGGAAATCCGGCACCGTTTGGCTTTCGTACACCAGAAGAGGTTATCTTTGATATGCGCCAGCAGCTTACTGAGTGTGAGGGATACTCTGATTCTAAGGGCTTATTCTCAGCAAGAAAGGCAATCATGCAGTATGCACAGTTAAAGAATCTTCCGAATGTTACGATCAATGACATCTATACAGGAAATGGCGTCAGTGAGCTTATCAATCTGTCTATGCAGGCACTTCTTGATGAGGGAGATGAGATTTTAATTCCGTCACCTGATTATCCGCTGTGGACAGCAACAGCTACACTTGCCGGTGGAAAGGTTGTTCACTATATTTGTGATGAACAGGCAGAATGGTATCCTGATATGGATGATATTAAAAAGAAGATAACAGACCGTACAAAGGCCATTGTTTTGATTAATCCAAACAATCCGACTGGTGCATTATATCCAAAGGAAGTATTGATGGAGATTGTAAAAATTGCAAGAGAGCATCAGTTAATCATTTTCTCAGATGAGATTTATGATCGTCTTGTTATGGATGGAGAAGAGCATATCTCAATTGCATCGCTGGCACCAGATCTGTTTTGCGTAACATTCAGTGGCCTGTCTAAATCTCACATGATTGCAGGTTTTCGTATTGGCTGGATGATTTTAAGCGGAAAGAAGGAGATGGCAAAGGATTATATTGAAGGCTTAAACATGCTTTCTAACATGCGACTTTGCTCCAACGTTCCGGCACAGTCTATCGTACAGACTGCACTCGGAGGATATCAGAGCGTAAATAATTATATTATACCAGGCGGCCGTATTTATGAGCAAAGAGAGTATATCTATAAGGTATTAAATGATATTCCTGGCATCAGTGTTGTAAAGCCAAAGGCAGCTTTTTATGCCTTCCCAAAGATTGATACAAAACGCTTCAATATCGTCGATGATGAGAAATTTGCTCTTGATTTCTTAAAGGAGAAGAAGGTTCTGATCGTACATGGAGGTGGCTTTAACTGGAAGCAGCCAGACCATTTCCGTATTGTATATCTGCCGCGTATTGAGATACTTGAGGAATCATTAAACAATTTGCGTGATTTCTTATCGACATATCAGCAGTAAGGGTTGCTTACACTGAGAATCGCTTCACAAGTTTTGCGGAGACTTCAATTTTACAGGTGTGTTGCTTGGACTCTTCAATTTGAGAGAGAAGTTCACGGGCAGCCACCTCTCCCATATAGTGTCTTGGAATTGAGATAGTGGTCAGTGCAGGATCAATTATGCGTCCCTCAGAAATATTGTCAAAGCCTACTACAGCGATATCTTCTGGTACGCGAAAGCCACGCAGTTTCAGCGCTTTAATGGTACCAATTGCAATTAAATCGTTGTCTGCAAAATAGCAGTCAGCGAGTGTATCGGCGCGGTCAATAATGGCGAGCATATCTGCCATAGCACCGTCAATTGTAGGAGAAAGCTGATGGATTATGCAGCGAGAGCGTGACATTCCATTATCCTGCACCGCACGGAAAAATCCCTCCTGACGTTCAGAAAAATTTCGAAGCGGATATGAGGACTGAAGGTATCCAGGCTGTTTTAAGCATCTGCTGATTAAATAGTCAGTGGCAAGATATGCACCTTGTCGGTTGTTTGGCAAAACATAGGTAAAGTCAAGCCCTTCAAAATAGGCATCCATGATGACAACAGGGAACGGAAGTTTAAAAAAAGGTCTGACGACTTCCTCTCGCATTTCTGTTCCAAATAATAGAATGCCCACACAATCAGTTGCGCGTAAATCCTCCAGATAATGATCTAGGTTGTCACGCTTTTCATAGAAATTGACAACTTTTAATTTATAACATTCTTTTTGTATTACAGATTCCATTCCCTCCACCATAGTATCGAAAATAGGAGAATAGGATAAAATAGCATTGTGAGAACGATAGCTGACAGCGTAAATGCTGCCAGCTTTATTTTTTTTAAGAGAAAGTTTTGTAAAATCATAATCATATTTTTCAGCTGCTTCGATAATCATCCTGCGTGTTTCTGTGCTGACGCCAGGCTTATTATTAAGCGCCATAGAAACTGCAGTTTGGGACAGACCAAGTTTTTGTGCCAGTTCTTTGGCAGTAATGGACATAATAGACCTCCTGATTAGAAAATATAATAAAGTGATTGTACATCATGCATCGAAAATACACAAGAAATTTGAATAAAATAAAGTAAAAATAAAGTGAAAAATACTTTATTATCTGTTGGAATAAAGTTGAAACAGAAATATACTAAAGCCAGAAGTTAATTATTAAAACATATCATCAGCAAAAAAAGTGAAAGATTTGATTTTGCTGGGAAGGTGAGGAGAAAAAATGGCAAATATAAAGCTTGGATATGCACCAACAAGAAGAAGTATTTTTAGTGCACCAGATGCGGTAAAATATCGTGGATTGACAGCAGACAGATTACGAGAATTGGGTGTTGATTTTGTTGATATTACGGATGTAAATGAGGAAGGTCTTCTGTATGATGAAGAAGGTCGAAAAAGAATTGCAGAGAAATTTAAAAAGGAAAAGATTGATGGTTTGCTTCTTGCACATTGTAACTTTGGAACAGAGTTTGAATGTGCAAGACTGGCAAAGGAACTGAATGTACCAGTCTTGCTATGGGGACCACTTGACGAAAGACCAGATGAAAATGGTGTACGTCTTCGTGATACGCAGTGTGGATTATTTGCGACAGGAAAGGTATTGCGAAGATTTCGGGTTCCATTTACATATCTGACAAACTGTAGACTGAATGACCCTGTGTTTGAACGAGGAATCCGTGACTTTTTGGCAGTCTGTAATGTAGTAAAGACCTTCCGCAATATGAGAATTCTTCAGATTTCAACAAGACCGTATGAATTCTGGTCAACAATGTGCAATGAAGGTGAGTTGTTGGAAAAGTTTAATATTCAGTTGACACCAATTCCAATGCCAGAGCTTACCGATGAGATGAAAAAGGCAAAAGAGCAGGGAGAAGAAGTAGTAAAGGTTATGCAGTATTGCCGTGAGAACATGGAGATTTGCATCAAGGAAAATGAGCTTGAAAATGTTGCTGCTTTGAAGGTTGCAATGAAGAATTTGATCCAAAAGTATGGATGCCAGGCAGCTGCAATTCAGTGCTGGAATCAGCTACAAAAGGAAATTGGCATTATGCCATGTGCAGCAAATGCGCTGTTAAATGAAGAGGGCATTCCGGTTGTATGTGAGACCGATATTCACGGTGCAATCACAGCACTTTTGGTTGAGGCAGCAGCACTCGATGATACCAGAAGCTTCTTTGCAGATTGGACAATTCGTCATCCAGACATTGCAAACGGAGAACTGTTACAGCACTGTGGACCATGGCCAATTTCAGTTGCAAAGGAAAAGCCAAAGCTGACTTATCCACTTGCATTCTCTCATCCAGGAAGCATCACAGCAGAGGCAAAGCATGGAGAGGTGACACTTGCCCGCTTTGATGGAGATAACGGAAACTACTCAATGCTGTTAGGAAAAGCAAAGGGTGTTGATGGACCAAAAGGAATGGGAACCTATCTGTGGGTTGAGGTTGAAAATATTAAGAGACTGGAAGCAAAAATCGTAGAGGGACCTTATATTCATCACTGTGTAGGAATTCATAAGGATGTTGTAGCAAGACTTTATGAGGCATGCAAGTATATGGGAATCACACCAGATTTGTATGATCCGATTGAAGAGGATGTAAAAGCATATTTAAGAGGTGAATGAGAATGGAAAATTTAAAAGCAAAGGCTTTTGATTTACGAAAAGATGCAGTTGATATTATTGTTGCCGGAAAAGGTGGCCATATCGGCGGCGATATGAGTGTGATGGACATTTTGATTAGTCTGTATTTTTGCCAGATGAATGTGTCACCGGATCGTTTAGAGGATCCAGATCGAGACCGCTTTGTGTTAAGCAAGGGGCATTCGGTTGAGGCTTACTATGCAGTGCTTGCTGCAAAAGGCTTTTTGGATCTGGAAGATGTAAAGGCAAATTTCTCGAAATTTGGTTCCAAATATATTGGACATCCAAACAACAAGCTTCCAGGCATTGAGATGAACTCTGGATCGTTAGGACATGGACTTCCGGTCTGTGTTGGAATGGCACTTGCAGGAAAGATGGATAAAAGATCCTACCGCGTTTATACTGTAATGGGTGATGGTGAGTTGGCAGAGGGCTCTGTATGGGAAGGCTTCATGGCAGGTCATCAGTATCAGTTAGATAATCTGTGTGCAGTCATTGACCGAAATCATCTTCAGATCTCTGGAAATACTGAGGATGTGATGGGGCATGAAAAGTTGGCAGAGCGCATTAGTGCATTCGGCTGGCATGTGATTGAAGTAACAGATGGAAATGATCTAGATCAGTTAAATGCAGCATTTGAGGAGGCGAAGACCGTGAAGGGACAGCCGACTGCAGTGATTGCAAACACAATCAAGGGATTCGGATCAAGCGTGATGGAGAATAAGGCAAATTGGCATCATAAGGTTCCAACACAGGAAGAATATGATCAGATCATAGCAGATTTTGCAAAGCGAAAGGAGGCACTTCTTCATGAATAAGATTCCAAATAGACAGGCAATTTGTGAAGTATTGATGGACAGAGCAAAAGAAGATAAAAATATTGTAGTACTGTGCTCTGATTCAAGAGGTTCAGCATCTATGACACCATTTGCGGATGCCTTTCCAGAACAGTTTGTTGAAACAGGCATTGCTGAGCAAAATCTTGTCAGTATTTCAGCAGGTCTTGCTAAGTGCGGCAAAAAGACGTTTGCCTGTTCACCGGCATGTTTTCTTTCAACAAGAAGCTATGAGCAGGCAAAGATAGATGTTGCTTACTCTAATACAAATGTGACATTAATTGGAATAAGTGGTGGTGTCAGCTATGGTGCATTAGGAATGAGTCATCATTCAGCACAGGATATAGCATCAATGGCAGCAATTCCTAATATGCGTGTTTACTTGCCAAGTGATCGTCACCAGACAAAAAAGCTGATTGAGTCTCTTCTTTTGGATGAAAAGCCAGCATATATTCGCGTTGGAAGAAATCCAGTTGAGGATATATATACACAGGAAAATTGTCCTTTTGAGATGGATAAGGCAACTGTATTACAGGAGGGAAGCGATGTGGCTATTATCGCATGCGGAGAGATGGTACGCCCTTCATTGGATGCAGCAGCATTATTAAAGGAGCAGGGAATTTTGGCTAGTGTGCTTGATATGTATTGTGTTAAGCCACTTGATGAAACTGCTGTGAGAAATGTAGCAGAGCGGGCAAAGGTCGTGATTACAGTAGAGGAACATTCACCGTTTGGAGGTCTTGGGGCGATGGTTGCGCAGACAGTAGCTAGAGTGTGTCCTAAAAAGGTAATTAACATGGCGCTTCCAGATGCTCCAGTTATAACAGGAACCTCAAAGGAGGTCTTTGATTACTATGGATTAAATGCAAAGGGAATTGCAGATAAAGCAGTCAAGGCACTGAAAGGAACAAAATAATGGCAGCGTATATTATAAGCATAGACCAGAGTACGCAGGGAACAAAAGCACTGCTATTTGATGAGAACGGACAGATTGTGCGCCGCACAGATTGTGCCCATCGGCAGATAATTAACGAGAAAGGCTGGGTTTCACATGATCCAGAGGAAATTTATCAAAATGTGCTTAAGGTGACACAAGAGCTTCTTGATGGAATTGATAAAAGTTGTGTTGCAGGTGTAGGAATCAGTAATCAGCGTGAGACTACACTTGCATGGAACAGAATAAGTGGAAAACCATATGGGCAGGCAGTTGTATGGCAATGTGCGAGAGCATCACAAATTTGTGAGCGAGAGTCTATCAAGCTTCTGGCAGAAAAGATCCGCCAAAAGACAGGAATGAATCTTTCTCCTTATTTTCCAGCCGCAAAGCTGGCTTGGCTTCTTGAAAATGAAGAGGGAGCAATGCAGGCAGCACAAAAGCATGAAATTTGTCATGGTACAATTGACAGCTGGCTTGTATATAAACTGACAGGCAAAAAGGAATATCGTACAGATTATTCCAATGCATCAAGAACACAGTTATTTAACATTTTTGAATTGAAATGGGATAAAGAACTTTGCTATTTATTTGGAATTGATCCGACAAACCTGGCAGAGGTAACAGATTCTGATGCTTGTTTTGGTGAAACAGATTTTGAAGGTCTTTTGCCAAAAAAGGTTCCGATTCACAGTGTAATGGGAGATTCTCATGGCGCACTTTTGGGACAGGGTTGTCTGCAGCCAGGAAGTATTAAGGCAACATATGGAACAGGTTCTTCTATTATGATGAATATTGGTGAAAAACCAATTATAAGCACGCATGGAGTTGTGACCTCGCTTGCTTGGAAAATTGGCGGAAGTGTTAAGTATGTTTTAGAGGGGAATTTAAATTATACGGGTGCTGTGATTACATGGTTAAAGGATGATTTAGAGTTGATCTGCTCAGCGTCAGAGACAGAAGATCTGGCCAGACGTGCTATAAAGGAAGATAAGCTATATCTGGTTCCGGCATTTAGCGGACTGGGTGCACCATATTGGGACAGCGAGGCAAAGGCTTCTATTGTTGGAATGAGCAGAACTACTAAAAAAGCGGAGTTTGTGCGGGCAGCACTGGAATGTATTGCATATCAAATTACAGATATTGTAAATGCAATGTCGGAGGATGCTGAGATTAGTGTAAAGCAGCTTTGTGTGGATGGTGGTCCAACAAGAAATTCCTATTTGATGCAGTTTCAAAGTGATATTTTGGGTGCTAGTGTTCTTGTACCAAACGCAGAGGAGCTTTCAGCTATTGGACCTGCCTATGCGGCAGGATATCGTCTTGGCCTGTGGGGAGAAGAAATTTTTACAAAGCTACAGCGCACGTCATATAAACCTTGCATGGAAGAGAATATAAGAAAAGAAAAGTACTCAGGCTGGAAGAATGCAGTCAGTTCAGTTTTAAATAAGTGAGGAAGTGTACTGGTCAAGCTTTTTTGTAACACAACTGCACAATTGATACTTGAAAAAGAAGCGCACGATCCAAGTGGCGATTTTTGCATGAAACAAGGAGCGGATGGACTTTTCTGTGCAGAGATTGGCTCTGGAACCTGGACTGTTTCATATTTAAAATAAAACATTTTTTAATTGTAATCTTCGCAAAAAATTAAAAAAACCGTAAGAATCACTTCCTTGTGTTTGACACATCGCTGTGCTATAGTAAAAGAAAAAGCTGTGTCGAAAGATGCAAAACAGTGCAGTCAAATGTGATGCGCATGGGGAGGCTGGATGAAAAAACAAATTATACTTTTTGTGCTCCTGTTGTCGCTTATGACAGCAGGAGTTTTTCCTTTACAGAATACGATTGGCTATGCAAGCGAGTCATCAGGAAGAAAGATCGTGACTATTGTTTTTGATGATTCCTTTAGTATGGCAAATGAGAATCGCTACTCGAATGCTAATTATGCGATTCAGGCATTTATTGCGCTTTTAAATGAAGAGGATGAACTTCATTTAATTTATATGAGTGATGCTGCAAGACAGCTGGCGGCGCAGCCGGGAAATTTTGATCCGTCAGCGATTGCAAAAGATATTGACCTGACAAATCCGCAATCAGGTGCTGATCAGGTGAGAAATAATCCGTGGCAGGGTGCAGGAACACCGTTTGGTGCAGTGCAGATGGGATACAATGAATTAGTATCTCATGAAGATACTGATTCTTCCACACAATATTATCTGATTGTATTGTCAGATGGTGGTTTTATGGACGATGCGACAAATCAGATTACGATTGACACTGGGACTGTGCAGGGACAGTTTGAATCCTTTTATGGAACATTGATGCCAAACCAGACACATATGAATACATATTATCTGGCAATTGGTGCAGAAGCAGTGGCGCTTACTGATAGACCAGATCTTAACTTTCATGCGCAGACGGCGTCAGATGGTCAGAGTATGATTCTTGCAATAGGAGCGTTAGCTTATACTATTTCAGGCCGCTATCATCTTGATGCTTCAGAGATTTCTGTTTATGATACGCTTGTCAGTTTTACTAGCGAACTTCCATTAAAGAGTGTATCCTTTTTATCGCAGGGAAGAGGGGCAGCAGTATCTTCTGTCACTGGACCAAATGGCGAAAACTATGAAATAAGACGAAACGTGACTCTTGCACCAGATGGATATAATGCCGATCCATCACTTTTTGGAAATGCAATCGTGACTGATGCAGGTGGTGCGAATATGCCTGCAGGTACATATCAGGTGCAGTTTACAGCAGGAGTTGATCCGGCCAGTCTGAATGTTATGATTGAGCCGGCTGTAGAGTGCCGTCTGGCTGTACAATATAATGGGGAGACAGTTTCGGCAGAAAAATTAGCAGAAATTCCAGAGGGTGAGACTGTGACGATCACGGCGCAGGCTGTTGAGAGCGGAACCGATACGGTGGTTGATAGTTCATTTTTGGAGGAAGGAACTGCCAATACACTTGTCTATGAGGTAGATGGAAATGAGATTGTACGTTCCGATACAGGTGAGCTGACGATCACTTTGCAGCTTGGTGCGGGGCGCATAAGCGGACAAATTCAGATGCCAGGCTTTTTGCCAAAGACGGCAGATGAGCGTTTTACGACAAAGTCAAAAGTTGTATATCGTGTAGAATCAGATGCAGCTGATGTATCTGTGCGTCAGAATGAGTTAGATTCCTGCGAAGAAATTCGTTTTTACCTTACAGCAGATGGCGTGAAAATGAGTGCTGATGAAGCAAAGAATTACCCGCTTTCTACACCGGTATTAACTGGTGTAGAGGTGGAGTATGAGTGGTACCAGGATGAGGATAGTGGTGAGTGGATTTTTAAGCCAAAGGGTGAAACAGACAGTACTGGCACACTTACGGTTTATGTAGAAAATGAAGAATTAGAGGCATCAGGTCAGGCAGTTATTGATGTGATTCCAAGAATACATTATCAGATTATACAGATTGGTGGACAGGATGCTCATGCAGCGCAGACATCTCTTGGGCAAATGGAGCCAATAAAGTTTCAGATTACAGCTGATGCAGAGACACTTGATAGGGCAGCAATTGATGCGTTAAAGACAAAGCCTACGCTAGCTGTTAAGATGACAGACAGCTCATTTTTTATATGGAAAACAGGCGAAAAAAGAAATGGCATTTCTGGACGGTGGTATATTGAAGATGATGGAACATGTGTATACCAGCCGAAAGGCCTAAGCTGGTTTTATGGAACTGGAGAAGTGGCACTGACACTCTCTGAGGAGGCATCGTGTACGGCAGTCTTTACAATAGAGGAAAGAAGTTTTCTTTATTGGATACCGATTGGTTTTGTCTTATTCTCACTTTTTCTTCTCTGGTGTATCATAGGGTGGATTCGTCAGCCTAAATTCAATAATCAGATCATGGAGATTGTGGTATATACAAAGTTTGGAAGTGCAATTCAGGAATCACCGCGCATCAAGGTTATGAAGCGTCGCATCGGATTGATTCCATATCGTGCATGTCGCATGCGTGTAGGTGATCTTGTATTTATTGCAGCGCCAGGTCGAAAAATCGTACTAGATAAGGATTGTGTGAGAGGACGTGTTGTATATTCAGGTAAGGTTCGGTTTATGGGAAGAAGTGCAGGAAACATGAAACGTTTGCTTCGTATGATGGAACCGGCAAAGCGTGATGTGCGCATGGTGCGCGGCATGGAACTTTATGTGGCACCAGATAAAAATGCGCAGGCGCTGACTGGATACCGTATTACAGGGTAAGCAGAAAGGTATGGGTATTGGTATGGATGCATATGAGCAGATGGGAAGAGAGCTTTTTGAAAAAAGTCAGGGTGCACCGATATTGCTGATTGGTATGGGCGGTGTCGGAGGACGAATTGTGGCACAGATAGATAAAATGCTGGCAAAGGATTCACCAAGGCGCGATAAGGTGGCGATTCTTGCAATTGACACAAATGTAAAGGATCTTCGAAAGCTGCGTGAGCAGGGAATAGAGACAATTCAGATCAGCGATGAGCGTCTGGTTCGTCAATATTTGAAGGATCATCCGCAGTATATGAGTTGGTTTCCGAATAACATTTTTTTGAATAACAGAGGAATGCTTGAGGGAGCCGGACAGATCCGTGCAATTTCAAGACTCGCTGCGCTAGCAGCAGAGGAAGAAGGAAAGTTTCGCCCGATTGAAGAGGCAGTCAGAAAAATTGCAGCTGTCACGGGAAGTGGATTAAAGGAAAATATCATGACGATGGTTGTCGGATCAATATGCGGCGGTACAGGAGCAGGCATGTTTATCCAGATCCCATTTTATGTCAAAAAAATCATTCAAAAGGTGCTTGCAATTCCAAATGTGATGGTTAGAGGCATGTTTTTGGGACCTGATATTATGGCTCCCATTCAGCCGGGAGATTTAAATCGTCAGGCTGTATATGTTAATGCATATGCCTGCCTAAAAGAATTAAATGCGTTTTATTTATTGCAGAGACGTGATGCTTCATCGTCACTTCTTCGCATGGAATATTATGATTACGGAGAAAATGAGGATCTTGAGGCAGAGGTGATGGAGTCGCGCCAGATGTATCAGGCAATTGCAAAGGATCTTTCGTCAAAGGGCGTGGCTGTATTAGATGAAGAAATACCAGAGGAGGTACAGGAGGAATATCTAAAGCGAAACGGAACTATTCCATATGATCATCTGTTTTTATTTGACAGCAGCTTTAATGGCGGCACGATTGGACAAAAGCAGTTGGCAGAGGTAGAGCGCATGATTGCGTCCATGGCATATGTGCATCTGCTTACAGATGTAGGAGAAAATGCGCTGTCTGTTGAGGATAATTTTATTCTTTCCACGATTGGAAGCAATGGTATGGCTCGCTTTGGAAGCGCAGGTCTTTGCAAGATTATTTATCCAGGTGAGCAGATCATGCAGTATTGCTCAATGAGATGGATTACAGAGCTTGTTGATTCTTATTGGATGCGTATTGATAAGCGCTTTGAAGAAGAACTTATTCTGGCAAGGGAAGAACAGGCAATGAATCCGCGTATTCAGCTGCCTGGAATTATCGAGCGTTATCAGGAGATTTTTTTGGAGGAGACATCAGGAGAACATGCAAGTATGGCATCCTTATATGCTCAGGTTTTCATGCAGAGTGATGATGGAACAGATTTTTCGCTTGCAGACCGCTTTTTGGAGCAGATTGAGGAGATGATAGAGGATGCGACTTCAAAGGAAAGTCTGCAGCGCCTTGGAGAATCCTGTATGGATATTTCTATTGATCAATGGATTCAGTCACCGGAAGCAGCAAGACAGGGAGTAGCAACAAATAAGCAGTCAATTAGAAATTATAGGGCTGCTGTCATGAAGGTTATTGATGATACGAAATATTCACTTCCAAATCAAATGATTCCGGCAACGCTTAGCGCAATGATTCAGATGAGTGACCGTGACAGCTGTATTTCTCAGATTCTTGGACGTGTACATCCGATTGCGGCTCGTTATCTTTTGTATGCGATTTTAGAGCAGACTGCAGCACGGGCAAGAGAGGCAAATGAGGATTGCTTTGGACTTGAACTTGATCTGATCAGCAAGGCAGATTATGATATAAGCGGCAAAAATCCAGGGCTTCCGATAGAGGCTATTCTTGGAAAAAGGATGAATCGCAAACAAATGCGTCAGGTACTTGAGGTGTATGAGGATGCATCTGGAAGAACAGCTGCAAATTTGACTGCATATTTGTCGGCACAGCTGCGCGCAAATGTTTATGAGACGCTGCAAAAACGTCTTGAAAAGCTGTGTGATCTGTACAGACGTTTTTTCAATGTATTAGAAAGCTCTACGGAGGATCTTAGAAGACAGATTCGTGAACTCAAAACGATGGGAAGACAGTCATCTGTAGGAGAACAATATATTTGCTGCAGTGAATCGTGCCTGGAAACATTATATGAAAGATTTGCTCTTATGTGTCAGAATACAGGCGCCGAGCTTCCGCAGGAGTCGGCAAGAATGATTCTTCGAAATATTTACGGAGAGATGGAGCTGGAATTAAAGAAAAACAATATGGAAGACCGCCGCAGAGAGGATATGGCTTATAATAACCGCATGAGGACGATATTTAATCAGGCGGTGGCAGAGGTGATGCAGCAAAAAGCGCGTGAGCAGGCTTCTTCAGTAGTGGAAATAAGTATATATGATGCATTTGCACTTGAGATGCAGACAGAGCTTGGCATTGTGCGTGAGCATGATCGTGATCGTTATGATGCAATGCTAGATGCATGGATTAAAAGCAAGGTATCAGCTGCCATGACAATGGCGCAGCCTTGGATCGGCATATGCAATACAGTGGGTGCGACGACTATGTCTGTTTATCTTGCAATGCATCCTGACAATGCTGTTAGAATGGATAATACACCATCTGTCGAGGCGACAGCAGCACGTTATTTAAAAGAACGAACAACACCACAGGGTCATGCAGTTACTGTGCTGATCCATGATAATTTCCGCCAGAATGAATTGATTTGCTATAAGGCACGCTACAACTTGCTTATTGAAAATCTTGATAAATTCAAACGGGAAGGAGAGGCGCATCGCTACTATGAGCAGCGAATCAACCGTATTGGTCAGTTGCCAGGTACGTCAAGAGAGTCAGAGATCATTACTGTAATCAATCCTCATTTAAATAAATATTGGTGCGAGGAGGGCTTTCTTCCAAGTATTTATCCATCGCAGCGAATTGTGGATGAAAAAAATAACATGCGAGCCTTTTTCTATGCACTAACACTTGAAAAACCTTGCTGTGTGCGTTTGAAAAATACTAAGGGAAAAATATCATGGTGGTTTCTTCGTGGTATGGATACGATTCGCGTCAAGGCAGCAGGTGTCCCAATTGGAAGCTCTTATGCAGATCTGTATGAAGCGATGAAATTTAACAGGGATATGAAATATACACTTTTATATTATGGAAAAAATCATTTGCATCGTATAAAGGCTCAAAGCATGCAGGATCAGCTAGAGCAGGAAATTTACACGCAGCCGATAATTGCCGATATGATTCAGCAGGAGAAAGAGCCAGACGATGAAAACATGCTTGATATTTTTGAAAAGATGTCAAGAAGTATGGAAAGTGCACAGTTTAATCGTTTGTTAGAGGGATTGGCACAGTTTATTCGTGAGTATTGTGAGTATATGTTTGATAAGGACGAGGTCAAGGTAATATACGCATGCCGAAATATAAGAAATGCTATTGCAACATTCTCAAAGCTTTATCAAAGAAGCAAACAGGAAAAGCTTACATACAGAGAAGAACATTTATTGTCAGTTTTCCTTGAGCTTTATGAAGAAGATGACATGGCAGATTCAAATGCAGGATTAAGCAAAGTCCTTTATGATACTGATGATCCGGATGCAGAAGCTGCAGTCGCAAAAGATGAGCCAGGTGAGAAAATTTTTACAGATGATTATGATGATCTTGCCTAAACAAAGGCAGCGCTATAGTAAGGGGGTGAAAAAATGCTGTATGTGGTGAATGTGGAAGCGTGTATTCATCAGGAAAATTATGGTATTTTTTTCTATGAGCCTGCAGCAAAGCAAAAGATAGAGCTGTTTGAGGCAAAATGGACATTTGAGTCACTGACAGATGTATTTTCACAAATTGCAGCGCATATAAACCGCCGCGAGTTTGAAGATAATGATTATCAGGTCATCGTATGTGTAAGAAAACATAAAAGAGCATCAAGACATCAGATGAATGCTCAGCTTATATGGCATGACACAACACTATATGCAAAGACACTCACAGCAAGAGCACTTGAGCAGTCTGGTATGACATCTGTACTGACTTCATCGTATACAAGAAAAATAAAAATTGTTTTTCAGTCTGAGCAGGAATATTTTGGAAGTGCACAGCAGATAAGCAGCTGGGAGGAGGAACAGGAAGGTCTTAGATCCTTTTTAGTAAGTCTGCAGGCTGCTTGTGAGGCGATACAAAATGATCAGAGTGATCATGAAGATATGTCTGGTGAGAAAAATTCATATGTCATGGTAGACAGCTTTGGACTGCCATCAGTGCTTACTCCTAAGGAGTGGGAGAATACTCTTTTTCAGGCGCTTAATGTTGCAGTGCTTAACGCAAAGAGGGAATCTTCACAGACATGGCTTCAAAGAAGGATTCTTTCTGTAATAGAGGAAGAAAAGTTGCTTGACGAGAAAATGAGAATGCCAGAGGAGGAACTTCCACAGATTGATAATATAGATTCGCTAGATGAAATATCAGATGACAATTATGGCGAATATATAAGCCATCGTCTTAGAAGTGTAATCGAAGGAAGTCAGATAGGGCGTGTATGTGAAGTTATTTATTGGTCGGTTGCAGCAAATAGCAGCCAGGCGAGTACACTTGCTATGTTTGGGCTTGTGGAGCTTTTGTGTATGCAAAAAGAAATCACACAAGAAAGCATACAGCGTTATTTGACACATGGAGATCCTCGTGCAGCCAAACAATTGCAGGAACACTTTTTGGATGTTCTGGATGGATACCGATATCAGCTTAGAAAAAAACGTCAGCAGATCATACGTGAAATTCAGGCAGAGCATGCAGACTTATATGCATCAAATGACCAAGAAACATCTTTTGAGCAGGAACAAAGGATTCGTATAGAACCTTTGATGGTTCCAAGTGCACCGCAGGAATATCAGGAGCATTTAAAAAATGTAAAGATGCAGCTTGACATCTGTGAGCTTTCTTTAAAAGAAGGAAAGAAAAGTGAGATGAAGGAGCGTATAGAGCAGGCCTCTGATATTCTTTTTAAGACAACAGATGGTTTAGAGGATGAGCTTGTGGCATATCAAAAGGCGGCAGCGAAGACACTTTATCGGGAGATAGAGCAGTCTGCTTCAATTGGTTTTGAATCAGTATCATCAGTAAATAAGCTAAGCGAAGCATCTATTCAAACAAAAAAAATACAGAAGCAAAAGACAGAAGCATCTGCAAAGGAAATGATCACAAAATGGAAGCAAGATATGCAGTTTCTTGTGCACTGCGCAAAGCTTACAGGATTCTTGCCATCATTTTTGTATCTGTGCGGCTGCATGGCATTTGCTGCAGGTGTCTATTTTCCAGTCCATAAGGGCGAAGGCGTACAGTCTGTGTATGCAGGTCTTTGCGCTATGGCTGTTATCATTATTTTTCTGGCGGTGGGCAGTTTTAATATTTCTGGCTATTTTATGAAGGAGATTCGTAAGAGCTATGCACATTTGCAAAACCAGATAGAGCAAGTTTTGAAGGCGTATCAATTTAGAGCACAGGATTATGAAAATTGTCTGAATGAATGGCTGTGTGAATTTAATAAGCAGCAGTTTAAGAATGATCAGGCACAAAAAAATCAAGGCAAAAATGAGCAGATATCAGCGCGTGCATGGCATCTTGCGAACATCAAGCGCATTTTAGATTTGCTGGATTCATTTGGGTTTGAGCAGAATAATCATGTGACTGTACAAACAGAAGATGCAGCGATTGCATCACGCATTGTGCAGCCAATGGATTATAGTCAAAAAGAGCTTGGAAACGAATGCTATTGGCCAGTTTGGACAGAAAATGAGATTGAAAGGGGGCAAGGAAGGTGAAAGAAATTGTGACGATTATTTTTGCTTTATTATTTCTGGCACTTGATTTGTCTCTGATTGTTTCAGTAAAGAGGCTCATAAAGGCAGGAAGCAAGATTCAGGGAGCAGCGGCAGCTGTCTGCTATGGAATTTTTGGTGTTGTGGCTGTATTTGCGTGCGGAATTGGAAGCGAAGGCATGTATCAGTCAATGAAAAAGACAGCATTGTTTTCTTATATAAAAACAAATTTTTTGTCTGGAAGCAATCCGCAGGTTTTATACTTTCTTTTTTATATACTGATGATTAATTTTGCAGTATGCATTGCTGGTCTTTTGATTTGGTGGTTTATTTTACTTATGAGCAAATTGACATGCGTGCAAAATGCAGCCATATATATCAAAGAAAAAATGAGAAAACGTCCATTTACAACTATACTTGGTAAATGGATCTGGAATCTTAGCAGTGCGATGCTCGTTTTATTTTTTATTCAAATTGTGTGCGGACTGATTGCAGTGTATGTGAAAATTCCAGAGTTTTCTTATATAAGAAAAACACAGTGGTTATACGGCTTTTTTAGGCTTACGTTTTTGATTAGTCTTGTAATGGCTGGTGTTGGCAGAGCACTTAGCTATGATGTCAAATGGTCACTTGAACAGGGAGCACCACAAGAGTCAGCAACACAAAAAGCTGAAAAAAAGCAAGCATCGTATGAGCGATTGCTTTTGGGTGTTAATCTGAGGGTGGCATCTAGAAGTGATTTGAAAATGGTGCTTCCAGATTATCTGTATGAATGCTTTCAAAGACGCCACAGAGTAGTCTTTCTATGCAGAGGAAAAGAAGAAAAATTGCATTGGCAGATGACTTTAACTGATATGCTTACAGGACGATTTGGTGAAATTTGCTTGATTAGAATTGGTGAATCAATACACTTGAAGAATCGCGAAGATATTGATATACTTGTGGCAGATGCGGATGAATTTTTACATACAAATTTACAGCAAATTTGGCCGCAGTGGTTTTTTCAGGTTGGATTCGTCATTTTGTCTGATTCACATCGTTTTCTGGCAGATACGACACAGGCAGATGCTTTTTTTGCTCTTTGGAGACAGATGGCTAGTCAGGATTTTTCACAAAGGAGCAGCAAATCTTCGATTCAGTATTTATTTTTAGACTGTACAATGAGCGCACAGGAAAAAGAAGCACTTGTTTATTATGCAGGAGGCGATGTTGAAGATCAAGCTGACTGGGAAAAAGAAGCATCTAATGAGGAAAGCAGAGAATTAGTTCCATGGCTTGTTGTATCACAGGCAGGTCTTTACAGAAGATTACTTCTTTTAATGAAGGCAGAAAATGGGGTGCCTGAGAGTTGGCTTATCAGACAAAAAAAGCGCTTTGGTATGGAGCATGCATCAACAGAGGAGTTTCTAAAAAACGTATTGTCAGCTGTTCTTCCAGACTATCCGGTGCAAAACATCTATGATATCTTTTCATTTGAGGAGGAGCCAGCCTGGCCGCATGGCAAATGGAAAGTTCGCTTAAGCGATGCAGCAGCAGAGGCAATTTTGACAAGGAGAGACACAGAGAAAAAGCTTATCAGCACTCGACCAGAAATGATTCGCCTGCCGGATATGGTCTATGAAATGGAAGATGTGGCGCCGCTTGGAAGCAAGCTTGAGCAAAACAATTGGCGTATGCAGCTTTGTGAGGCAAAGATAAAACGAACATGCAGGGGTGTTTATTTTCTTGCAGAAACAAGGAGTCTTTCTGATTATGATCATATGATACATGAGGAATATGAAGAAAAATCAGTATTTAGACAGCCTGATCAGTACGAGACAGTTTTTTTGCAGCTTACAATTATGTGCAGTGAGAGTTCAGAGAAAAAACAGCTTGCGCAGTTATTGGCATCAGTTTGCAATGAAGTGTTATCGACCATCTTTCCTTATAATAAAGGGCAAATTACGGCATGTTATCGTGATGAGGATTCTTCTTTGGGAATTGTTCCTTTTATCAGACATAGTCAGACAACGGAAAATATGTACCAGGATGCGTTTGTGATTGATCTTATCGAAAATCAGAGTGAGGAAGGACTTGCCGCCGCACTTTATAAAAACAGCGGTCTGCTTTTTATGCTTTGCAGGGAATGGCTAAGACGCGCCGTAAATGATCCAAAGTCAAGTGAGGCCGCGCTTGTAGATTATATTATGAAAATACAGCAAACACAGCTAATGCTTCCAGCCGCATCTGAAAGTGCAGGACAGCTTGCAGGATTAGCGAAGCTTCTCTTGGGACTTTTGAGCGAGCAAACATGATTGTCACCTGCCAGTCAAGCGGATATTCGCAATCCGCTTCGCTACTTGCTCATAACCAAATAACTGCTTCGCAGTTTATCAGGAGGGGCTTGTACCCCTCCTGATACAAGCAAGTCCCCACCTACTGCTTATTGCTCTTCGCAATTGAAGCAGGGGACTTCCTTGATTTGTTAAAATGGCGATGAACAGCTAGAAAATTAGGAGGAAAACAAAATGAGTGGAGAAAAAAATCAGGTATTAGAGAACATGAAAACAAGAAGAAGTATCCGCAAATATAAGCCGGATATGGTTCCGAAGGAAATTATTGAGAAGATTGCAGAGGCTGGAACATACGCTGCAACTGGCATGGGCAAGCAGTCTCCAATCATTATTGCCGTTACAAACAAAGAACTTAGAGATCGTCTTTCCAAAATGAATGCACAGGTTATGGGATCAAACAGCGATCCATTTTACGGTGCACCAGTAGTTTTAATCGTTCTGGCAAATAAAAATTATGGCACTTATGTTTACGATGGAAGCCTTGTCATGGGTAATCTGATGTTAGCCGCACATGAGCTAGGCATAGCAAGCTGCTGGATCCACCGTGCAAAAGAAGAATTTGAAAGCCCAGAAGGAAAGCAGATCTTAAAAGATTTAGGCATTACAGGTGATTATGAAGGCATCGGTCATTGTATTTTAGGTTATGCTGACTGTGAAGAGCCAACAGCTGCACCGAGAAAAGAAAACTATGTGATTTTTGCGGAGTAAGCGCAAAAGTGTTTATAGGAATTTAACTTGCCTCTTTTCGAAAATGGCGGTATACTTGCTATATGAAGCGATTTACCGCTTTTTGGAAAGGGGTTTTTCATGGCTATAGCGACAAAAAAACTTCTGGCGGACGGTTTAAAAGAGCTGCTGGAGAAAAAAACATTAGATAAAATCACAGTAAAAGAGCTGGTGGCTACCTGCGGTGTAAATCGCCAGACCTTTTATTATAACTTTCAGGATATTTATGAATTATTGGAATGGATTTTTGTGGAAGAAGGAAAGCGCGTCAGAAAAGAAACAGCAGAAAAGAAAAATTGGCAGGATAGGCTTCATGCTGTAATTGATGAACTGAATAAGGAAGATAATAGACGTCTTATTTTGAATGCATTTTATTCTGTAAACCCTATGCAGATTGACCGTTTTATGCAAAATTATTTTCGGCCGGCTGTAGAAGAAATTCTTACTGAATATATTCAGGATGTGGATATTTCTGAGGAAAACCGCGAATTTATGATTCGCATGTATGATTTGTTCTGGGTGGATCTTGTGATGCGATGGATTCAGACAGGCATGGAGATTAGTGAGATGACAGGTGATATTGAAAAGATCATGTATGTCATGACGGGCTCTAGCCAGTACATAGCACAAAGTTTGAAGGCATTTGAAAACAAGGATCGTAAGGCATTGCGACCGGCAGGAGAAAAAAATAAAAAAAATTAGCTAGACAAAACAGGCACTTTGTTTAAATTTAAACAGAGTGCTTTTTTTTGTCTATTCCTTTTATTTCCAACAATAGGTACAATAAAGTCAATTCAAAGGCAATAGCATTTATACAAAAGATGCAGCCACGAAGGATTACAGTTCACAAAATACGAATTGCAATCAAGAGATGGGAGGAATCGATATGTTTGGACAGGAATTAAAGAAAATGGGTATTGCCACTGCATACCGTTATATTGAGAAGAATCCAAAGGATAATTTAAGGAAGCTTATGACCTGGGTGGACCGCATTGCAGGAGAAGGTCCAGATAGCTTTGAGGAGCAAAGAAAGGTAATATGGGATATTTTAGATCATCCAGAATCAAATATGTATCAGCTGATCATGCGTGTCATTGAAGAGGTTGATCCAGAGGTTGTGAAGACAGTATTTTCAAACTTCTTCTTAAATGCAGCTATTCTTGGATGGCCAAAACAGGAGAAGTTAAGAGCTGAATATAATTGCAATATTCCGTGGGCTATTCTTCTTGACCCGACATCTGCTTGTAATCTGCATTGTACAGGATGCTGGGCTGCTGAGTACGGCAATAAATTAAATCTTACATTTGATGAGATTGACAGCATTATTGAACAGGGAAAAGAGCTTGGCATTTACTTCTATATTTATACCGGCGGTGAGCCGCTTGTCAGAAAGAATGATCTGATTGCACTGTGTAAGAAGCATTCTGATTGTATTTTCCTTTCATTTACAAACGCAACGCTGATTGATGAGGCTTTTGCTGATGATATGCTTCGCGTAAAGAATTTTGTTCCAGCAATCAGTGTAGAAGGTGATATGGCAGCACATGACGGCAGACGAGGAAAAGGCTCCTACGAGAAGGTAGAAAAGGCAATGAAGCTGTTAAAGGAGAAGAAGCTTCCATTTGGTGTTTCATGCTGTTATACAAGTGCAAACTGCGACAGTATCAGCAGTGATGAGTTTTATGATTGGCTTGTTGATAAAGGTGTATTATTTGCATGGTATTTCCACTATATGCCAGTTGGAAATGATGCAGTAACGCAGCTTATGCCGACACCAGCTCAGAGAGAGATGATGTATGACCGTGTTCGTTATTGCAGACGTACAAAGCCGCTCTTTGCAATCGACTTCCAGAATGATGGCGAGTATGTTGGAGGATGTGTAGCTGGAGGACGCCGTTATCTGCATATCAATGCAAATGGTGATGTAGATCCTTGTGTATTTATTCATTACTCTGACAGCAACATTCGTGAGAAGACACTTCTTGAGTGTCTGCAGTCTCCGTTATTTATGGCATATCATGAGAATCAGCCATTTAACGAAAATCATCTTCGCCCATGTCCAATGCTTGAGAATCCGCAGAAATTACGCGAGATGGTAGCAAAGACACAGGCAAAATCAACTGATATGCAAAGCCCAGAGAGTGCAGAGCATCTTTGCAGCAAGTGCGATGAGTATGCAAAGAACTGGACTCCATCAGCAGAGAAGTTGTGGAATGAGTCACATAAAGAATAAGTAATAGGCAGCCTGAAATTTAACAAAGGGCTTTTCATGAACTTAGAATCCTTCCTGATGAAGATACTATGTATTTGTATTTGGTATCTTATGTCAGGGAGGATTTTGCATTGTAAATTTTGCAAGAAAAATGAATTGACAGCCGCTTATTGTAAGGGTAAGCTAATACTGATAGGCGAATCATTGAAATGAGGTTCGTACAGAAAGGAAGCAGTGGTTTATGATTTA
Source organism: Anthropogastromicrobium aceti (assembly GCF_020687335.1). Lineage (NCBI taxonomy): Bacteria > Bacillati > Bacillota > Clostridia > Lachnospirales > Lachnospiraceae > Anthropogastromicrobium > Anthropogastromicrobium aceti. The sequence goes on along the minus strand of NZ_JAJEQN010000001.1, from coordinate 124,262 downwards.
TGCGGATCATGCGGCAACAACAAAGATGAGCGAGACGGCAAAGTTGGCGATGCTGTCTGCAATAGAAGAAAATTGGTACAATCCGTCAAGCTTATATACACCGGGACAGCAGGCATCTGGTGTGCTGATGGATGCGCGCGTAAGAATTTCACGTTGTTTAGGATGTCTTCCAAAGGAAATTTATTTTACTTCAGGCGGAAGCGAGGCTGATAATCAGGCAATTTTATCGGCAGCAGCGATTGGAAAGAGACAGGGCAAGATGCATATCATCTCAACTGCATTCGAGCATCATGCTGTTTTGCATACATTAAAAAAATTAGAAAAAGAAGGATTTGAAATCACTCTTCTTGATGTGGGAGAGTCTGGAATCGTAGACCCAAATCAGCTTGAAAAGGCAATTCGACCAGACACGGCACTTGTGACTATTATGTATGCAAACAATGAGATAGGAACTATTCAGCCAATTGGTGAGATCGGAGCAGTGTGCAGACAAAATGGTGTGCTGTTTCACACCGATGCGGTACAGGCAGCAGGTCATCTTCCTATTAATGTAAAAGAAGATCAGATTGATATGCTGTCTTTATCGGCCCATAAATTTAACGGTCCAAAGGGAATCGGAGTGTTGTACGCAAAAACAGGTGTATTTTTGACCAATCTGATCGAAGGTGGCGAACAGGAGAGAGGAAAGCGAGCTGGAACCGAAAATTTGCCTGCAATTGTGGGAATGGCAGCGGCATTAGAGGAAGCTTGTGCACTTCAAAAAGAGCGCTCCATCTATGTGACAAAGCTTCGCGACCAGCTGATAGCAGGACTAAAGAAAATTTCAGGTGCGCTATTAAACGGAGACGAAATAAGACGCCTTCCAGGAAATGTAAACTTCTGCTTTCTGGATACCGAGGCAGAGGGGCTATTACTATTACTTGACAATAAAGGAATTTGTGCTTCTTCAGGTTCAGCGTGTACATCGGGCTTTTTAGATCCAAGCCATGTGCTTCTTGCAATTGGACGAGATCCACAGACAGCAAGAGGATCCCTTCGCTTGACACTTGACTATGAAAACACACCAGAAGAGGTAGAGACAATCATCGAGGCAGTCACTGACACAGTTCGCATTTTGAGAGGGTGCTAAGTATATCAAAAAAGGGCGGTCCAATCTGGGCCGCCTTTCTCTCATAAATATAACATCTCTGAATACGCCATAATAAAAGGACCACTTCCTTTGCCCTCATCTGGCAGATAATATTCTGGAATCTCATAATTATTGGTATTGTTTGCACTTGCCTTTAAGTAAATATCTTCCAGTACATTGTCGTGAAGCTTAGTATTTACAATTGCGTTAAATGCTTTGATAGCAGGTTCGCGGTAGGACTCGTTAAGCCAACCCTTTCTTACACCCTTTAACAGCATGTAAATCATCATTGCAGTACCACTGACCTCAAGACGATTTGTCTCGGTGACAGGCTGATCCGCTAAATTTGCCCACAGACCAGATTCATCCTGATACTTTAACATGCCATCAGCAAAGAGCTTTAATGCAGCTTTTCTTTCTTCCAGATAGCATTCTGGTAGCACTTCCATCACATCAACCATTGCCATTGCATACCAGCCCATTGCGCGGGTCCAGTGGTACGCGCATACATCCTCACGGCTGTTGCATGCATGATAATACATTCCATTAGGAGCAAGCATAACATCAGCAACCCAGTTCAAGCGCTCATTGATAATAGTAAGCTGCTTTGTATCGCCAATTTTTGCAGCATAGTGAGCCAAAAACGGCTGCAGCATATAGATACCATCGAGCCATACCTTATACTTAGGTGGCTGTCCGCCAGCCCAGCAGTGCCAGTAATTCTCACCAAGAGCTTCTTCTGTATATTTTTCAACTATAACATCACCCTTTGAATTGACGTGCTTTGGATCAGTCAGATCGCGGTAGAGTTCAGCCATAACCTCAGCGTAAGCTGGATTTTCATCAAAAGCCTTCATGACTAGCGCAGCGGTCTTATAGCAGTCAGCACCGTGGTGATCTACATATCCTGCAAGGCTGCGGTTTAAATGATGTACTCCATTTTCATCAGTCACAAGCATTGCATTCAAATATTCTAATACATAATTCTTATATTCAGCACCCTCATCTGGTAGTGCCTCGTATGTATCATATAGACCTTCCATCACAACACCATTGTAATAGCTCCAGTCAAACAGATATGGTTTGACAGAAGGAGTACGCTTCTCATTATCCCATGAAAAAAACTTGTGCTCATCAGAAACGACTTCCTTTGGAATGTTGCATGAAGAGTTTATAGTAAGCGCATCCACATAATTTTTTGCCTTTAAAATAGAGGCTTGAATATCAGCAGTTAAATTGCTCATAGTAATTCTCCAATCTTAGTAAGTTTCATGTAAACTCAGTATACCATGGAAAGCATTGATTGGAAAGAAGAATTTGGTCCGGCGACGAAACCATTGCACCTTAGGGCTTTTGTAAAATGTAACAGTTCAATGAGCAAAGATATTTCTTAAAAGAAATAAGGTCTGGTAATAAAAAAGAAAATATGGTATAATGACACAGATAACGTTGAAGGGTCAAGCCAACAACACGAACAAGACCAAAAAACGAAAAAGAGCGAAAAGGAGGATTGCATTATGTTAATTATAAAGAAACGAACGGTGGCGTTTGAAGTGGAAGCAAAGGATTGGTGCGACGCATAGCAGTGGCTAATGCAAAAAGACAATTGTGAGAAAATTGTTTTGTATAGCCATTGCTTTCCGGTGAATAGTACCGCACGGAAAGCCGCTGCAGCCGCAGCGCAGAATGAGAGGAAGGCATGAGCTATAGAAAGGCAGAGGAGATCCTGCCAAGAGAATTAATCGAGGTGATTCAGCAGTACGTGGACGGAGAAAATATTTATATTCCGAGAAAGCTGGAGCATCGAAAGGGCTGGGGCGAGCGCACACAGGCAAGACAGGAGCTGGATGCGCGCAACAGTGCCATTTGCAGGGAGCATAGAGAGGGCGAAAGTGTCCCGCGATTATCCCAGAAATATTATCTTACAGAAAAGAGTATACAGCGGATTATCCGCCAGTATCGATAACAATAAGAATGAGGGCTGCCGAAAGGTAGCCCCCATCTTTTGAAAAAAATAGCTTTGAATTTACTTTTAACAGGAGGAAGATTTTGTGAAACAAAAACGCTTATACCAGTATATCGCGCCAAATATATTGGCAATGGTAGGAATATCATGCTACATTTTAGCAGATACTTTTTTTATTGCAACAGCACAGGGTACAAATGGTATTACTGCACTAAATCTGGCACTGCCAATTTATGGTATTATTTTTGCGATTGGTTCCATGATTGGAACAGGTTCTGCTATTCGTTACGCATTGGCAAAGGCGACTGGTCAGCAGGAGGCAAAAAAATATTTTTCAAATGCATTGATATGGGATGTGATTGTTAGTGTAATTTTTATCGCTGCAGGACTGTTTTTTCCAGGACAAGTTATGCGAGTGATGGGTGCTGATACAGTAATTGAATCAATTGGTATGCCATATACCCGTATAGTATTATGCTTTACACCATTTTTCATGATGAATTATGCATTTACTGCATTTGTGAGAAATGATAATGCCCCGCATATTGCTATGGCAGCAACGCTTCTTAGCAGTTTGTTTAATATTGTGTTTGACTATGTATTTATGTTTCCGCTTGGAATGGGTATGACAGGTGCAGCTCTTGCAACAGCAGTTTCACCAATTGTAAGTATTTTGATTTGTATGGTGCACTATCTGTCACCAAAAAGTAGCGTATCATTTCATTTTATGGTGCCATCTGTAAGAATGCTTATCTCATCCTGCAGTCTTGGCGTAGTTGCCTTTGTCGGAGAGATTGCAAGTGCAGTTACAACGATGGTCTTTAATTTTGTCCTTCTGGGACTTGATGGAAATACAGCAGTTGCTGCTTACGGTGTAATTGCCAATACAGCACTTGTAGGTACAGCTATTTTCAACGGTGTTTCCCAGGGACTTCAGCCTCTTGCAAGTGAGGCGCATGCGAGTGGAGAAGAACATGAAAAGCATCAGATTCTTGTAAAAAGTATAGTAACAGGAATTGTTCTTGCAATTGTTCTTATCGCAGGAGTATGGTTTTTTGCAGCAGATATAACAAGTGCCTTTAACAGTGAACAATCTGCACAGCTAGCAGCTTATGCTATTCCAGGAATACGTATTTATTTTATTGGATTTTTTGCAGCCGGAATCAATATCATTTGTGCAGGCTTTTTAAGTGCTACTGATCATGCAAAAGAGTCTTCAATCGTAGCAATCAGCAGAGGAATAATTGCAATCATTATTTTCGCACTAGTACTTCCGACATTTCTTGGCATCACAGGTGTATGGATGGCATTTCCAGCAGCAGAGGCTGTCACATTGCTTCTTGCTATATTTATGACAAAAAGAATATCTAAATAGATGTTTAGCCCGAAGGTGAATGGATTTCATGAAACCATTACACCTAAGGGCTTTCGTTACATTACGCATGAACAGTAACATTTTATTTGCTTTTTATGAGCAAATCACAGCAAAAAACCTTGACGTTCTTTTCAATCACAGGTATCATAGGGTGTTAAGGGAATGGTAATGATATTTCCTGAAATAGCCAAAAAGAAAGAATGATGGAAGGCGCGAAAGAAAATGACACAGTTTGAATCAAGAAATATAACAATGATGATGGATCTGTATGAAATGACAATGGCATACGGATACTTCAAGGAAAATGATACAGAGAAGAAGGTCGCATTTGATGTATTTTACCGTAAGAACCCAGATGGTGGCGGATTTTCTATTTTTGCCGGACTTGAGCAGGTGATCGAGTATCTGGAAAATATGCATTTTGATGATGTGGATGTTGAATACTTCCGTTCATTAAATCTGTTTGATGAGGCTTTTCTTACTTATTTAAAGAATTTCCGCTTCCATGGAGATGTTTATGCATTTGAAGAGGGAACGATCATGTATCCAAATGAGCCAGTTGTAACAGTTGTTGCACCGTTAATTGAGGCACAGCTTGTTGAGACTGCAATTTTGGCCCAGATCAATCATCAGAGTCTTATTGCTACAAAGGCAAGAAGAATCGTAAAGGCAGCGGCAGGACGCGGTGTATCTGATTTTGGTGCAAGACGTGCACACAACATGGATGCAGCGATCTACGGTGCTCGTGCTTCCTACATTGGTGGTGTAAATGGTACTGCAACAGTTAGCGCAGGCCAGATGTTTGGTATTCCGGTTGGCGGAACTCATGCACACAGCTGGGTAATGGAACACAGCGATGAGCTGACAGCTTTTAGAAGTTATGCAAAGGTATTCCCAAATAATTGTACACTTCTTGTTGACACATATGATGTTTTAAAGTCTGGCGTTCCGAATGCAATCAAGGTATTTCAGGAGATGAAGGATGCAGGAATCCCGCTGACACGTTATGGCATTCGTCTTGACAGCGGCGACCTTGCATATCTGTCCAGAAAGGCAAGAAAGATGCTTGACAAGGCAGGCTTTACCGATGCAAAGATCGTTGTATCAAACAGCTTAGATGAATATACAATCACTTCTATTCTTTCTCAGGGCGGCTGCATCGATAGCTTTGGTGTTGGTGAGCGCATGATTACAGCAAAGACTGATCCTGTTTTTGGCGCTGTTTATAAGATCTGCGCAGTTGAGGAAAATGGTAAATTTGCACCGAGAATTAAGGTTTCTGAGACAGTTGAAAAGATCACTAATCCGGGACTAAAGAGTGTATATCGTGTATATGATGAGGAAGGTCATGCAGTGGCAGATCTGATTACTGGTTTTGACGAGAAAGTTGATTTTAGCACACCGTATCGCTACGTAGATCCTGAGAAGCCATGGAAGAATCGAAGCTATGAGAATTGCACTGCAAAGCCACTTCTTCATAAGGTAATTGAGGGTGGAAAGCGCCTGACAAAGACAAAGACGCTTCAGGAACTTCAGGCTTATGTAAAGAAACAGCTTGACAATGAGATCTGGGAAGAGGAGCAGCGTTTCGAGAATCCGCATAAGCATTACATTGATATGAGCCCGGATTACTACGAGATGAAGATGAGCATGCTTCACAATATCAGAACTGTATAAGCTTGCTTTGCAACAGAGTAATTCGTAAGTATCGTAATAACAGATAGCGAAACAGAAGGGAGCAAAAGTCGGTGAAAAAATTTGCAATCATTGGCGGGTCTTTTAACCCGGTAACAAAGGCTCATGTAGAGATCGGACAGATCGCGAGTAAAGAACTGCCAGGTTGGCAGATTTTATATATCCCGGCACCAGATCACTTTTTGACATCATGGAAGTCGATGGAGAAAAAAGAGATCCTGTCGGGAAAAAAGCGACTTTTGCTGCTAGAAAAAGCAGTAAAGCCACATGGATTTTTGTGTGAGGACAGCGAGGTATTTGGAAAGACAAGCGCAAGAACCTATGATACGATGCAGTATTTAAGAGATCGTTATGGACAGGAGACTGAGCTTGTCTATGTCTGTGGTACCGATAAGCTTTCAGAGCTTTCAACTTGGTATAATCCAGAAGGAATTTTTACACTTTCTAAGATTTTGGTGATTCCAAGAGATGGAGATGAGCCTGAGAAAATGATTGAAGAAATTCCATTTTTAAGTGAGCGTCGCGATCGAATTTTGGTTAGTCATGAGCCGAGAATCTATCCAGATTTTAGTGCGACAAAAGTGCGTGACAGTTTAAAATCAGGTGATGGAAAGTGGAGAGAGTTTGTGCCAGATGAGATTGTGTCGGACTTAGAAAAGATTTCTGCATCTGAGCAGGACACATCAATCGTGTGACAATCAAACTGGGAACGAAAAATGAAAAGAAATAGAGAGGTGTACAAATGGCATTGAGTAAGAGCGGCTATATAAAAGCAGTGGCAGTTCATATGAAAACGTCGCTGGGAAGACCAATGGAGAATGCAAAGGAGATTGTAAGGCAGGTAAAGCAGTATGAGGCGAAAAATCCAGACCTTATTGTGTTTGGCGAGCTTTCAATAAGTGGTTACAGCTGTGGTGACCTGTTTTTGCAGTCCTTTATGGATGAACAGTGCAGAATGGCAATCACGTATCTATGTGATAATCTGCCGCAGTCAGATACACTTATTGCAGTTGGAGCCCCGCTTAGAAAGGACGGCATGCTGTTTAATACCGCGCTGATTTTTAAAGGCAATGAGCTGCTTGGTATTGTGCCGAAGACATTTGTACCTAATTATAAGGAGTTCTACGAAAAGAGATGGTTTGCAGGAGCAGATCAGCGTTTTTCAGATACGATTAGCTATGATGAAATTTTCTATGATGAAGGCGCTTCACTGAATGGTGAACGAACATTCCCATTCACACCGAATCTTATTATTGAGGGACGAAATGGTATGCGCCTTGCATGCGAGATATGTGAAGATCTGTGGGTTAATATTCCACCGAGTTCATTTCATGCATCAGCAGGAGCAAATGTGATTGCAAATCTGTCAGCATCAAATGATGTTGTAACGAAACCAGAGTATCGCAGAGATTTAGTTCGCATGCAGTCCGGTACTAATATGTGTGCTTATGTATATTGTTCTTCGGGAAGTGGCGAGAGTACAACTGATCTGATTTTCTCAGGTCATAATATTATTGCAGCAAATGGAACAATTCTGGCGGACAGCAACAAAGAAGCGACAGAGGCACTTATTGATCTGGAGCGAATTAATAACGACCGAATAAAGAATAACAGTATTTCCTATGCTGCAGCAAGATATTCGCAGATGGCATCAAATGGAAAAGGTTATGTAAGACTCCATACGCAGACAAGCAGCGTAGCACATTGGCCAGAATCATTAAATCCATATCCATTTGTTCCATCAGAGGCAGAGCGTGCCGGAAGATGCAAAGAGATCATGCGCCTTCAGGCGACAGGTCTTGCAGAGCGTCTGACAAAGATTGGCATCCGCAAGTGTGTAATAGGTGTATCAGGTGGTCTTGACTCAACACTGGCTCTCCTTGTCATTAAAGAAGCATATGATATGCTTGGCTGGCCGCTTACAGATATCATCGGAATTACCATGCCGGGTTTTGGAACAACTGATCTTACAAAGACTAATTCATGGAAATTAATGGAGCAGCTTGGCATTACTATTCGTATGATCAACATTACAGATGCATGTCTGCAGCACTTTGAAGATATCGGTCACAAACGCGATAGCTATGATGTCACATATGAGAACACGCAGGCAAGAGAGCGTACCCAGATTTTGATGGACATCGCAAACAAAGAGGGCGGTATCGTAGTTGGAACAGGTGATATGTCTGAGTTGGCTCTTGGCTGGTGTACTTATAATGGTGATCATATGTCTATGTATGCAGTAAATGTCAGCGTACCGAAGACACTTGTTAAATATCTGGTGCGCGCTTATGCTGAGCTTCATCCAGCTGTCCATGATACGCTCGAATCTATCTGTGACACAATCATCAGTCCAGAACTTCTGCCGCCAGATGCCGAGGGAAACATTGCCCAGTCAACCGAGGCAACGATTGGAAAGTACGATCTGCATGATTTCTTCTTGTATCACTTTGTCAGAAATGGCTTCACAAAAGAGAAGATTCAAAAGCTTGCAGAGATAGCATTTGCACAGAAGAACGTGACAAAAGAGGAGATTAGATCAACACTCGATAACTTCTTTAGACGTTTCTATGCGCAGCAGTTCAAGCGCTCCTGTCTGCCAGATGGTCCTAAGGTCGGTACTGTATCATTATCACCGCGCGGAGACTGGAGAATGCCATCCGATGCGAAAAATCCGTATTGATTTGGATCAAACCAGATTCTAAATTGGTCCTCATAAACGGTTTTATCTGTTTTACAAGCTTGGATTTATTTTATTGTGCAAAGAATAGAAAATAATTAGATAAAAGCAACTTTGGTTATATAAAACTAACTAAAGTTGCTTTTTTGCGTTTTCTGTGCTTGACAGGATTTGGAAAGATATGATATAGTATCTTCTACTGTTAGGAATAACTAACCAAAGGGAGGCATAATGAACACAGAGAATATCAGAAAGATTGCGATCTATGGCAAGGGCGGTATTGGAAAGTCAACAACGACATCGAATTTATCTGCTGCACTTGCAAAGAAGGGCTATCGTGTCATGCAGATTGGATGTGACCCAAAGGCAGATTCAACCAAAAATCTGATGGGTGGAAAGCGCATTCCGACTGTTCTTGAGCAAATTAAGGCAAAAGGGGAAGAGCTTACCCTGAATGATATTGTATTTGAAGGTTTTGGCGGTGTGCTGTGTGTAGAGTCAGGTGGACCGACACCAGGAGTTGGCTGTGCAGGAAGAGGCATTATTTCCGCATTTGAAAAGTTAGAGGAGCTTGAGGCATTTGAAACCTACAAGCCGGATATTGTCATTTACGATGTATTAGGAGATGTTGTATGCGGTGGCTTTGCGATGCCGATTCGAGGTGGCTATGCAAAGGACGTGTATGTGGTCTCATCTGGCGAGATGATGTCTCTATATGCGGCAAACAACATTGCCAGTGCGATTCGGAATTTTGGAAAGCGTGGCTATGCACGGCTTCGCGGACTGGTTTTAAATGCAAAAAACATTGAAAATGAGCGAGAGATTGTCGAAAAGGCAGTTCAAGAGATTGGAACTCAGATAGTCTGTTATGTGCCGCGTTCTTCTGAAATTCAGGAGGCAGAGAATCAGGGAGGAACCGTATTTGAGTTTCTGACCGACTCGGTTATGCAGGGCGTTTACAATGAGCTTGCAGACCGAATTCTTGCAGATGCATGACAAGATAAGTAGCAAATTGCAGCCTACGGGCAGAAAGGAAAAAAGAAAATGAAGAATACAAAGTTTCAGGCAGTAATTATGGCAGGAGCAATGGCAGCAAGCGCACTTAGCTCAGTAAGTGTATTTGCAGAGCAGACAACCTCCGAGGCAGAAACTGAGAGTGTAGTGGAGAGCAAGGAGGAGAGCACAGAAGGTAAGTTTGTCTTAGAGTATCCAGAGGATATGCAGGAGCTTGGTTATACTGATCCGATCGTATTAGATGAGGTTCCGGAGCGTGTCGTTTCTTTGTCAACAGCACCAGTTTTGGCACTGTATGAGTTAGGTGTCAACTTAGTTGGTATTCCAAACAGCATGGTTGTGACTTGGCCGGAGGATTTAAAGGAGAGCACTGAAACAGTTTCCTTCTCTGTGATGAGCCCAGACGACTTTGATTATGAGAGCGTTGTTGATTTAGATCCAGATCTGGTTTTGCTTGCCTACAATGGTGCCGACACAGCAGGAAAGACATTAGAGTCTCTTGGCATTCCGGTTTACTATCTGTATGCTGGTCACACAGTTCCATATGAGTCTATTGTTGGTCAGACCAATGCACTGATTGATGCGTTTGCTGTAGACGAGGAGTCTAAGGAAGCAGGCGAAAAGATTCAGGCTCGTTTTGAGGCACTTGATAAGAATGTAGAGGCTGCAAAGGAAGCATTTGAGGGCAAGAGTGTAATGGTACTTCAGTCTAGCGGAGATGCACACTATATTCAGACTGAGAACGGAACACTTGGCAGCATGGCGAAGATGATTGGTTTTGAGAATGTTTATACAAATGATCAGTCTTCCATGGTACAGTTAGACTATGAGCAGGCACTTGACTATGATCCAGATATCGTAATGTGCGTAGGTGCAGAAGATGCAGAGGGTCACAAGGAGCTGATGGAGACTGCATTTGCACAGAATCCAGAGTATTGGAACAGCATTCCGGCAATCGCAGAGGGAAGAGTTTTGTATCTTCCAGTATCCTATGTGTCAACAGCAGGAATCAATGTAGTTGATTGCATCAATGAACTGATTGGAACTGTTGCAGATTTTTACGGTATTGAGGTTGAGACAATCTCTGTCGATGAAGATGCATCTGAGGAAGGGACAAGTGAGGCTGTTTCAGAGGATGCAGAGGAATCTACTTCTGAAGCTGAGACAAAGTAATGGGAAAAAGTAAGAGCAATAAAAATAATAAAAGCGGCAATCAGCTGTTAAGAACAGGTGTTGTTTGGGCAATTCTTCTTGCCAGTTTGGCTGCCGTGTTTCTTTTAAGTATTGCGATAGGAAGCTCTGGCTATCCGCTTCCAGAGGTCCTTCGGGGCCTCTGGGATGAGAATGCCGGAAAGATTCGCATCATTGTCTTCAATCTTCGACTGCCAAGAGCTGTGCTTGCCATTATGGTGGGCGCGTGTCTTTCAGCGGCAGGCGCACTTCTTCAGGCAGTTATGAGAAATCCACTTGCAGATCCAGGAACAATCGGTGTGTCAGCTGGTGCAGGAGCAGCGGCAATCACAATTCTACTTCTGTTTCCGAGTCTCACCTACTCGGTTCCACTGTTTGCATTTGGTGGTGCGGCACTTGCCTGTGTGCTAATTTATCTGCTTGCATGGAAGGATGGCGTAGATCCAGTCAGAATTATTTTGTCTGGTGTTGCAGTCAACTCAGTTTTAGGCGGATATAATTCATTTTTACAGTTGCAAAATAGCGATAATTTGAGCGGTGTTTTATCCTTTATGAATGGAAGCTTTTCCGGTGGAAACTGGACTCAGGTGCGTGTGATGGCACTGTATGCTGTGGTTGGCCTTGTGCTTGCTTGTCTTTGTATTCGAAATGCAAATGCGCTTCAGCTTGGCGATGAGATGGCAAAAAATTTGGGTATTCGCGTCAATTTGAGCCGAATTGCACTTTCAGGTGTCTCTGCATTTTTGGCAGCAGCGACAGTTTCTGAAGTTGGAATGATCGGCTTTGTCGGTCTGGTGGCGCCTCATATTGCGAGAATGTTAGTCGGATCAGACTACAAGGTATTGCTTCCAACCAGTATCTTAAGTGGAAGTGTGATGGTATTGCTTGCTGATACGGTGGGAAGAAGCATCTGGCCGGGAACTGAGATTCCAGTTGGTGTCATGATGAGTGTATTTGGAGGCCCGTTCTTCTTATACATGCTTAGAAAGAGAGGTAGTTTCAATGGAGCTTGAGGCAAGCGGATTGCAAATCGGATACGGAGATCATGTGATTGTCAATCAGATGGATGTGTCAATTGCAAGAAACAAAATCACGACGATCATTGGACCAAATGGCTCTGGAAAGTCGACATTGTTAAAGGCACTGACAAGACTGATCCGTTATCAGAAGGGAAGTGTCATTTTGGATGGCTGTGACATTCAGACGATGAAGCCAAAGTCACTTGCCAAAAAACTTGGCGTGTTGCCCCAGATCCATACAGCTCCGTCTGACTTTCGTGTAAAAGAGCTTGTCGGCTATGGGCGAATGCCACACCAGAAATTGATGTCAGGAAAGAGCAAGGAGGATGAGGAAGTCATTCGCTGGGCAATGGAAGTGACTGGTACTTGGAAATTTCGTGACAAGTCCATTTATGAAATTTCAGGTGGTGAGACGCAGCGTGTATGGATTGCAACCGTGTTGGCACAAAAGCCAGAGATTATGTTTTTGGATGAACCGACAACCTATCTGGACATTTCCCATCAGCTAGAGACGATGAATTTGGTAAAAAAACTCAATCGTGAGACAGGAATCGGCGTTGTCATGGTGCTTCACGATTTGGCACAGGCGATGGACGTCAGTGATCATGTGATTGTGATTCGAAATGGAGAAAAATATGGCGAAGGCGCGCCGCAGGATGTGATCACATCAAAGATGATGAAGGATGTCTATCAGGTAGAATGTGAGATTTTGCATGTGGCAGGACGAGAAAAACCGTTACTTGCCTATGCCGCGATTTAAAAGCAAAATAAAATGGAGAAAAATATGGGATTAAATGGAGAAAAGATGCTTCAAAACCTGAAAAGACTCAGTCAGGTCGATAAAATGAAGCAGGTAGAGCCACTTTCTTACGCGCTGTTTCCAGGCTATCATTGTCCTCTGATGGGCGCAATGCTGACAATCCGTGCGATCAAAGACAGCGTAATGCTGGTGCTTGGACCAGATGAGTGTGCCTATTACACAAAGATGGCAACATCTGGAAATGGAAGTATGTCAGCTGATGGCTGTCAGATTGTATCGGTTGTATTAGAGCAGCATGATGTAACCTTTGGTTGTCAGGAAAAGCTGGAAGAGGCAATGAAAGAGTTAAACGAGGAATATCATCCAAAGGCAGTTTTCATAGTCACAACATGTGTGCCGGAGATCACAGGTGATGATGTGGAGTCAATGGCTGATCTATTTTCAGATCAATATGGCTTTCCAGTAATGGTTGTCCATGCAGAGAATTTTAAGACAGATGACCATCTTCCGGGAATTGAACATACATTAGAGGTCTGTTGCGAGATGATGCAGCCACAAGAAAAAACAAACTGCGTCAATGTATTGGGACTTCGTCTGGGAGACTTTACAAAAACAGAGGTGTATCGCGTCCTTAAGGAACAGTCGATTCCAATTGGCATGCAGCTTCCGGGAAATAGCAGCGTAGAGGAAATTGAAACGGCACCACAGGCAGCTGTCAATTTGGTTGTGCATCCAGTGGGTATTTCGCTTGCAAAGAAAATGAAAAAAAAGTTTGGCACACCGTATGTGGTATTTGAGCGCTATAGCGATCCTGACCGAATCTATCACGCTTATAAAGAATTGTTTGAAATTCTGGAAAAACAGATGCCAGAAAAGCTTTCCGATTGGCATCAGAAAGCCAAAGAGCGCACAGAAAATGCAAAGCCGATTTTAAAAGGAAAAACATATTTTAGTGGCAATACGGCTCTGTGTAATTATGAACTTCATAGTTTTCTGACAAGTCTTGGCATGGAGCCACTTCTGTTACAAATCTCAGATTTGACTGCACAAGATGAACAGTGGCGTAAAGAAATTTTGACGCACTGCGATCCATATGTGACAAGAGCAGCCAATATTGGACCTTTGCAATATCTATATCCAGTATTAAAACCTCAATTTAACATCGGAGCTGGAAATGCGAAAGAGATGAAAAAATCTGGCACACAGATGATTCGCATGATGCAGGCCTACAATGTGCTGGGCTTCGAGGTGAACGAGATGGTTGTGAATGCATTTGTTCAGGCACAAAAAGGAGGGATGAAATGAGTTTATGTAGATTTTACCCGCCGGCGTCCGACCGCATGGCGATCATATGGAGCCTGATGCCGATTCAGAATGCGATTGTACTTGAGTACGGCCCGGCTGGAACAACTCATTTTGGTGGTGGCCTTTACAGCTCGCTTGGCATTCGACTTAGCCAGTCTCTTTTTACAACTCATATCAGTGAAGATGATGTCATAATGGGAGATGTCACTCGATTGGAAAAGGCGATTGTCGAGATTGATGAGACCTATGCGCCAAAGGTAATTTTCGTTGTGGCATCAGCCGTTATTGCTGTCATTGGAACAGACATCAAAGGTGTCTGCCGCTATATGCAAGAGAAGGTAAATGCAAAATTAGTTGCCTTTGAGGATGGAGGTTTTCGCGGTGATTATACCTACGGACTTCGCGCTGTCTATAAGCTTTTGGCAAAGCAAATCGCAAAGGATTGTGATAAAAAAGAAGAAAAGACTTATCAGATCATCGGTGCGTCGGCTGGTTCCTACCGAATCCGTTCCGACGTGTGGGAGTTACAGCAGCTGATGAGTGAAGCATTTGGCTGGAAGTGTAGAATGGTGATGGGACTTGAATCTGATATTGAAGATCTTGAGACGGCAGGGGCAGCAAGACTTAATCTCATTATTCGAAATGAGGCGCTTGAAGCAGGAAACATTTTAAAGGATCGCTTTGGGACACCTTTTGTCTATGGTGCACCATATGGTTATCAGGGAACTATCGACTGGTTAAAGCAGATTTCGGCCGTGATTGGAGAGCCAATCAACGAAGAATTGCTTGCTCGCATCGAAGAAAAACAGGCTGATTTGATGCCGATGGGCGGTGGACCAATGGCAAGCATGAGAAGAAAGCCGGCACAGGCCACTATTCAAGCTGATTACGATACATTACTTGGATTAGCTGGTGCAATGAGAGAGCTTGATATTGAACCGACTGCTATGATTTGCAGTCATAGCCTAAAGGCAATTGAATCTCCAAATGCAGACGTTACCTACTATGCAAAGGAGAAAGATCGACTTGATTTATATCAGACGCTTCATGGTCAGTGGGTGCTCGGCGATAGCGTGATGGAAAGCTGCGTGCCACAGGACACTTATTTTACCTGTGTAAGCTTCCCGTTCTCTGGAAAACCACAGATTGCCCACCACCTTCCATTCATGGGCGAGAAGGGCATGGACTATTTGAGAGAATGCAAGGAACTGTATTTTGATAAGCTTGAGATTTGATGATACCAGAGCTATATTGTAATAGAGCAATTCATCAGCGCCAGATGATAAAATATTTCAATAATAGAGTTCGCACTTGACAAATACTCTCTTGGGGCATACGATAAATATACCCCAAGGGGGTATGATTTTGCTAAGAAAAGGCAGGTGCAGATATGATCAAGACAACATTAAAAATCGACGGAATGATGTGTGGCATGTGCGAGGCACATATGAATGAGTTGATTCGCAGCAATTTCAAGGTAAAAAAAGTCTCCTCATCAGCAAAGGATGGAGAGACTGTTGTAATCAGCGAGGACGCACTGGATATTCCGTGGGCAAAAAATAAGATCAAAGAGATCGGATATGAGCTTGTCTCCTACGAGAGTGAGCCATATGAGAAAAAGGGATTTTTCCATTTTGGAATAAAGTGATCTGTTAAGTTTCTACTAGCGGCATCACCATATTTTCAATGGCATGGCGAAGTTTCTTGTGCTCAATCACAAAATGAATTGTCGGGCTGTTATTTTTCGAGATAATAGCCCATTTTCCTTCGCAAATTTGAATTTGGATATTTCGAAAAGCAGGTGTAGTACTTATTTTTAAAGAATAACTGCCATGTGTTTTGGCATATTGTTTTGTAAGTGCAAGATGCTTTTGATATGTATCCCATGTATATACAATATCATGTTCCAAAAATAGATCGGCAAGAAAAAGACGAAGCGGATAGCGCTCAAATTCGGCCTTGTCGATTGGACTGATCTCATCTGTTAAAGAAGCTGTGGCAAGAAATGATTCAACACGTGCACGCTCAGCAGCAGTGTAGGAGAAGATTTTTGCAGCGTCTGATTTTGAAACATAATTTTGAGCAAAAATAGAGCATAAAAGATCATCTGTCATTGTATAAATTGGAAGTGATGCGACAATGTTTTTCTGAGAGCCGGATGCAAACAGACGTGTTCGCAGTGTCTTATATTGAATCGCATTGTCTGAACGAAAAATTCTCATAAGTGGGCGAGCATGTGATAAAAGAGCCTGGGCGCGGTGTCTGTAGTAGGACACCTCGTCCTTTTTCTTTGTCAGATAATATTTTCCATCATTATGAAAACCGGCAATGCATTCACCAGATAAGGCAACTGTTCCAGAAACTTTAAGAAAATGACCAAAAACCTGGTTTGGCGTTTCATTTAAATAGTAGGGACTAATTTGGCCTGTCATATACATTGGTATATAGCTTTCAAGTCCAAGCATCATCTCTGAAAATGGTCTGTTTACGTTATGAATCATGTTTATGTGAAGACCTTTTTTGAGGAGCATCGCCATACCAAACATCCATTTTTTAGGAAAGTCTGGATCCTTTGACATTTCTTCCATTGGCATATCGCTGTACATAATCACGTTTTCCATAGAAGGTGACAGAACGGTAGTCTTTAAATAGTCTAGCTCAGCAGTCATAAATTCACGAATACCAAAGTAGGAGCGTGAGCCAGGCAACTGGATTGGCATAGTTGGTACTTTCAATTCATCAAAGTGAATGGAACGAATGAAATTATTAAGGTCAAACTGATCAAGCTTTTCAAGAAAGCTTTGCATTTGGTTTATTTGCGGTGAAATAGTATTTGTGTTTAAAAGCCACCCAGAAAGCAGCTGACAAAGAGTCGCAGAATCATTTATATCCTTAATAGACTGACCAGTCAGCTTTTCAATAAAAATGCGGTCAGCAGGCGGTGTGCGAAGCACAATAAAACGAGCTGTCTCGCTGCAAAACCATTCAGGATCAGAAGGGATGCGTGAACCAGAACGTATGCGTGACAGATAAGATGAATCATAATTTAAAAAACGTGCCAGATCAGCAAGGCTGACAGAGGATGCTAACAGCAGATGATTGAAATTTTCACAAAGTTGGCTATTATCAGGCTGCTTTAACGTATTTGTAAAAGCGGTGTAGATTTCATCTTTTGTAAAAGGCGTTATGGAAGCAGAAGTACGCTTAGAAGCTGCTTTTTCTTTTGAAAGTAGATAAATTCCTTCGCATAATTGATTTAATTTTTCACTTTCAGGGCGAGGAACACGTTCACCGCTTCGATAGCGGCTTATGACTGAATTAGAAAGACCGCTTATTTGTGAGAGTTCTTTAGCACTGCAATTTAAAATAGAAAGATATTCGTTTAATTGTTCAGAAAATGTCATGATATCCCCCTTTAAAAATGTTATTTTTTTTCAGTATAGAAAAATTTGCCAGATAAGTCAATGCCAGAAGTGGTAAATTCCTTTCAAACAGATATTTCATACTGTATAATGTTGATAAGAACTTAGAAGTGATTTTTTTTATTTGTTCTGAATCGTTGTAAAATAGGAATGGAAGGAGTGTTTTGTATGAAAAGAAAAAGAGTTTTTAGTACATGTGGATGTGTTTTGGCAATGGGGATGGCAATTTCAGCTGTAAGCGTGCAGGCGGCAGTATATTCAAGTATTCAATCGTCAGTTACAAAGCCTCAGGCACAGGCAGGTGATGGACTTTTTGATTATTGCTCAGATGAGGTAAAGGAATTTGCAAAGAATTTTAATAAGGATGAGGTATTCTCGTTAGCATATCGTCAGGATGGTGAGACAAGAATTGATGTCGCTACATTTGATGCCGATGAGATTCAGGCATTTTTTGATGCGATGTCATCAATTAAGGTAAAGAATGTGACAACTGAGCGAAGCAGTGATTGTGACGATATTTTTTATTTCACATTTGCTGATGCAAGCGCATACCGAATTTCCTTTAATGGTCATCATTTAGAGGCAAATGGCCTTTGCTATGAGATTTCCGGTGATGAAGAACTTTGGAAGCTGGCAAATGCACTTTTGAAAAATGGAGATGATGAGAACGATCAGATTGATAATCTGGAAACAAAAAATCAAGATGATACAGATAAATCTGGTGTTATCAATTCTAAAAATGGAAATGAAGGAGTTAAAAATCCTGGAATTGGCGGTATCGTCGGAAACATAGGCAATGATGCAAAAAACAATAATACAAATGGGGATGCAGCAGATTTCGCAGATCCAGATGCAGTAGTGTCGTATACGCTGACTTCTATCGTTGATCAGGAAACAAATGAAACTGTTGCGCGCTGTTATGCACCGTCGGATTATACGATTGAACATCAAATTATGTGGTGGGGAGACGGCAAGTGGCAGAGTCCGGCAAGTCCAGTTCAGGTACAGATTCAGGCATCAGATAGCAATATGATGTATCAGATGGCATATATGTCAGATGTTCAGTATATGTATGATGAGATGTACGCGCAGCAGGGATTATATGAGGAAGGCGCATTATTTTATAATACTTATCCACAGCTGACACCAATGTATGCATCTGGCTATGCAGATTTTATTATAAGCAGTCTTGTGACTGACACCGATATTACAATTGAGGCAGAGGAAGAAGTGACAGCAGAGCAGGAAGATATACTTACAGAATTGGCGCAGCAGTGCTATGATGAACAGCAGACAGCTGTACAGTCAGGAGGACTGGTTGTGATAGATGGAGTGGCATGTACAGCATCAGATCGCACATACTCATTTATGCTTGATGGAATCGACTATCGTGCAAAGGTTGTCACAATGACAAAGATTATCCAGTTTAGCATGACACAAGCAGCTGGCTACTCAGATACCTACTATGTATGGAATGCACCATATACCTATATTTATATGACGCCAACAGCAGCCTTTGAAAAAGGGCTTAATGATTTTAATTTATTCATGTTAAATACAAAGGTAAGCGATGGCTTTATCATAGCATCCAGCAATTTGAGTACTCAGTTAATTGCGCAGATTTCAAATGGTACACAGAGCACACAAACACCTGGTGATTATTTCAAGAGTGAAATGGAAAAGCAGCCAGATACATATGATACAGAAAGCTTCTGCGATTATATCTTGTCACAGAATGCATATGAGACATCAGATGGCAGCACAATAAAGCTTCCTAATATTTACGATTATGTGTATGAGGGTGATGATGGAAAGATCTATGCTGGAAATACGGCAGATCAGCCGGCAGGCTCAACAAGACTGTATGCAAAATAAGATTTGACGAAATATGTTCAGGCTAAAATAAAAATGGCAGCACAGAGTGATAAGTTTCTGTGCTGCCGATTTTGCGAATGGGGTTCTGAATAGTTACGATAATTTAATATAGATTTGCGGCAATGGAAGCGGCAATAACAGTTAAAAGACCTGTTACAGCGATAGACAAACTGCTGATTGCACCTTCGACTTCACCCATCTCCATGGCCTTGGCTGTTCCTATTGCATGGGCAGAGGAACCCATTCCCACACCCTTTGCGACAGGCTCTGTGATATGAAACAGCTTGCAGATTGGCTCTCCAACGATATTTCCAAATACACCAGTTATGATAATAACAGCAACAGTAATAGTTGTGATGCCTCCAAGCTCAGTTGAAACATCCATACCGATTGCAGTTGTGATGGACTTTGGAAGAAGGGTAACATACTGCTCATGTGTAAGGCCAAATATTAAGGAGAAGGCATAGACACACAGCACACATGAAATGATACCTGAAACAATGCCAGCAACGATTGCCTTCCAGTTGCTTTTAAGCTTTTCAATCTGTTCGTATAGCGGAATCGCGAGACAGACAGTAGCTGGTGTTAATAAGTAGCTTAAATATTTTGCACTGATGTTGTAGCTTTGATAGTCAACATCAAGTGCCACAAGAATTGCAATTACCAGAATAATGCTTATTAAAAGAGGATTTAAAAGCGGAGATTTAAATTTTTTCTTTAAAAGTGAACCTACTTCATAGGCGGCAAGACTTACAGCAACGCCAAAAAATAATGAATTAGTCAGAAAATCAAGCATATTAGATCAAGCCTCCTTTGTTTGACTGGAAGCAGTTTTTCGCTGTGCTTCCTTATGAATCACAAATTGTGTAATCTTTCCGGAAATTATCATAACAACTACGGTTGAAACAAGTGTAATTATGGCAACCGGTACACCAATAGGCGAAAGCTGCGGCCAGGATTCAAGAAGTCCGACACCAGCCGGGATAAACATAACTGGCATGATTTCAATTAAAAGCTTTCCTGTATCTTTCACATGAGCAAGCTTAATAACGCCGCTTAACAGACCGATAAATAGGATTGCAAATCCATATACACTGGCTGGAACTGGCAGCGGCAACACTTCGTGAAGCAATTCTCCAATAAAAGAAATTAGAAGAATCAATAGAAATTGTCTGAGGTATTTCATAGATATCTCCTCCCAAAAGCAAACGTTTAGTACACTAAAACAAATATATTGTTTTATTACACAAGCCCTACTTTAGCACAGAACTATGTTAAAGACAAGTGGAAGAAATAACCGCAATAATGACTAAAAAAGGTGAATTTTATTTATAAGGTGATGATATTGACAACATATATGGGAATATATACAATAGGGAATGTATAAAAATAGGTGAAAAAAAAGAAAAAAATTCATCAAAACGCAGTAAAAAAAGGGAAATAAAAAACAAAAAATAAAGGAGAAATTTTTTTATGAAAATATCAACAGAGATTAACTCTACAGCACTGAGATTTGGGGAGGAAAAAGCGGTAGAGCTAGTTGGAAAAGCAGGCTTTGATGCATGGGATTTATCCATGTTTCCAATGTGTGTTCTTGACAAAAATGGAAAGGTTACTCCAGGAAACACTCATCCATTCGCTTCAAAGGATTATTTGAAATTTGTAAGAAGATTAAAGCAGATTGGACTGGACAATGGTATCGTATGCAACCAGTCTCATGCACCATTTCCATCTACAGCAGCAATGCAACCATATCTTATGCGTGCGATTGAATGCACGGCAGAAGCTGGAGGAAAAATTTGTATCATTCATCCTGAGAATGATAAATCAGCAGAAGAGAATGCCGAGATGTATCAGAAACTGCTTCCATTTGCAAAGGAGTGCGGGGTAAAGATTGCTACGGAAAATATGTGGATGTGGGATGAAGAAAAGGATCAATCATCATTTGCTGCATGCGCAACATCTGAAGATTTCCTAAAGCATTTAAATCTTGTAAATGATGACTATTTAGTTGCCTGTCTTGATATTGGTCATGCAGAAATGAGAGGCTCAGGCTCAGGAGCAGCCAATATGATTCGTGCACTCGGTCATCATCTAGAAGCACTTCATATGCATGATAATGACAGACTTCATGATTCTCATCAGCTCCCATTTTCTATGGAAATTGATTTTGATGAAGTCACAGCAGCACTTAGAGAAATAAATTATCAGGGATATATTACCTTAGAAGCAGATTCCTATCTGAAGTCATTTCCAAAAGATGCGGATGAGAAGAAAGTTTTTGAGGGACTTAAAGTTTTAGCCGCAGCTGCAAGAAGACTGGCAGATATGGTAGAAGCAAGTTGATGTATGTTAAGAGGGATGGTTTTTCATCCCTCTTTTTTTAAAAGTTAGTTGCAACTTTAACTTTACAATGTCATATAGATATGATATATTAATCAAAACTACTCTTTGCACTGCAGTATTTTATACAGTACAAACTGAGCAGGCCGGGGATTTCCTGGGGCCGGGTCGTAAATGACAGTGGATCGAAGACATCTGCGGGACAGTATATGTAATTACTGGTTTCGTGGGTGTATTTTTTTATCTTCCACGAAAAAATAAGTGCCATAAAGAGTTATCAATCCATCTTTTATTTAGGAGGTAACTACTATGGAAAAAACAAAAAAACAAAATCCGCAGATGAATCAGAATCAAATTGAAAACACAAATCTGCAGGAAAAACAGTTTGAAAAAGAGGCAATGAAGGTTTCAACTGTCAGCATTGTTGTCAATGTACTGCTTTCTCTTTTCAAACTTCTCGCCGGAGTGATCGCTCATTCTGGTGCAATGATCAGTGATGCAATTCATTCAGCTTCAGATGTATTTAGTACAATTATTGTTATGGTAGGCATTCATTTGGCTGGCAGAAAATCCGACAAGGAGCATCCTTATGGTCACGAGCGAATGGAGTGTGTTGCGGCGATTGTGCTTGCAACAGTTCTTGCCGTAACAGGTCTTGGAATCGGCTGGTCAGCAATTCAGTCTATTGCAAAAGAGAGTACAGGAGTTGTTGTGGTTCCTGGTGTGCTTGCTCTTGTTGCAGCAGTAGTGTCGATTTTAACAAAGGAAGGAATGTACTGGTACACAAGATTCCATGCAAAAAAAATAGATTCCAGCGCCTTAATGGCAGATGCATGGCATCATCGCTCCGATGCACTTTCCTCAGTTGGTGCATTAGTTGGTATCGCAGCTTCCAGAATGGGATATCCGTTAATGGACCCACTCGCCAGCCTTGTTATCTGTGTTTTTATTGAAAAAGCAGCTCTTGATATTTTTAAGGATGCAATTAACAAAATGGTTGATAAGGCATGTGATGAACAGACCGAGCAGGCAATTCGCGAATGCGCAAGTAAGCAGGAGGGTGTTGTTCGAGTTGATATGTTAAAGACTCGTGTCTTTGGCAATAAGATTTATGTTGATATTGAAATTGGAGCTGACGGAAATGAGACACTTCGCGAGGCACATGCAGTCGCAGAGGAAGTCCACAACCGCATTGAGAACGAATTTCCAAAGGTAAAGCACATCATGGTGCATGTCAATCCGGCGTAAACAATGCCAAGCGTTTATCTGAAAGGTGACAAGATTTACTGAGAAAATTGATAAAAATAAAAATGACTCTAGTTGAGATGCTGTTCTCGGCTGGAGTTATTTTTGGTTAAGAATACCATGGACAACATACTTCGAATGAACTATACTGGAAAAAAAGCGCGGCTGCGCAGAAGTGAGGACGACTATGATTCGAGTAACGATATGGAATGAATATTTGCATGAAAAGCAGGAGCCTGTAAGTCATATTTATCCAAATGGAATTCACGGTTGCATTAAGGAATTTTTGGAGACAGACGAGGAACTGTCAATTCAGACAGCTACCTTTGAGATGCCGGAGCATGGACTGACAGAGGAAGTTTTGGAACAGACCGATGTACTAATTTTCTGGAGCCATATGCGTCAGGAGCAGTTTTCGGATGAGGTTGCAAAGAGAGTCTGTGATCATGTCCGCAGAGGAATGGGACTGATTGCACTTCATTCGGCACATTTCTCAAAGATTATGAAGGAACTGCTTGGAACAAGCATGACGCTTCGCTGGAAACATGGAGAAAGTGAGCGTGTCTTCTGTACAGCGCCTTACCATCCAATCGCAGAGGGAATACCAGAACGCTTTGATATCCCAAAAGAAGAGATGTATGGAGAGTACTTTGATATTCCAAAACCAGATGATGTGATCTTTACTGGATGGTTTTCATGCGGTGAGGTTTTCAGAAGCGGCTGCACATTCCATAGCGGTTATGGAAAAATCTTTTATTTCCAACCTGGTCATGAAGAATACCCGGTTTATTATATTCCAGAAGTACAAAAGATCATTAAAAATGCAGTGTACTGGTGTAAGCCAAGTGTGAGAAAGACAAGCCCACTAGACTGCGCAGAAGTAAAAGAGGTGACGCTTCCATGAAAATATCTGTATTTTACGAGCATATCGAAAAAGCATGTGAGCAGACAAAAAAGCCACTTGAAGAAGTGCTTGAACACGTAAAGAAAAGCGGTATTGATGGAATAGAGATGGATTACGATATGCTGTCATCTGAAGATGATGAACAGTCAATTTTAACGTCTTTAAAGAAAGCTAGGCTTGTCATAAGCAGCATATACGGCTTTTGTCATTTGGACAGTGATCCAGAAGAACAAAAATGTCTTGATGTAATTGATCAGGCCGCAAAAAATGGCTGCAGTCGTGTGCTTCTTGTGCCAGGATTTTTCAGTGAGGCAGATGCAAAGATATTTGGAGAGTCTGCAGATGATTGGGAAAAAACAGTGGCATTTATGCAGTCAAATCAGGTAGTGCAAAATATTATGGCAGGTCTTCGTAGAGCAGTTGCCCATGCAAAAGAAAAGAATGTCATTGTGACACTTGAGGATTTTGACAGCACATTGTCACCATGTTCTAGAATCAATGCGTTAAAATGGTTTATGGAACAGGTGCCGGGGCTTTGTTGGACGCTGGATGCTGGGAATTTTGCTTATAGTAGTGAGAACATATTAGATGCATATGAGGTGCTTCGTACATATACTGCTCATGTCCACTGCAAGGATAGGGGAACAGAAAATCCAACATCAAATGGAATCACAGGCACATATAATAAAGGTCTTCGCCCGGTCAGCGCTGGAGATGGCTATATTCCACTTGATTCGATTCTTTCCTATTTAAAGAGAGATGGTTATGAAGGATGGCTTGCAGTAGAGCAGTTTGGTCTGGAAAATCAGTATGATGGAATTGTAAGATCGGCGGAGTATTTGATGAAAGGCGAGTTCAATACATGGAGGTAAATTATATTATGAAACTTGAAAATTTTGTAGGAATGATGACAGGACATTTTGATAATAAGGATCAATTTAATAAGATGCAGGCAGAAGGGAAAATATATCCATATGCGGAACATGTAAATACAATCTGTAATGACAAAATAAATAACCTTCCTGAAGATTTCAAAGGAAAATTTGTTGTTGAAGAGAGTTATTATGAAATTAATGGGAAACGTCATGCATCTCCACATCTTTTCCTTATCACGGAAATAGAACAGGGAATTTTACTTTCTTCTTATGAAATTCCCAAAGGAGAAGATAAAAATACATTTTCATATGATTCTATGAAGAATGTTGATTATTCAAAACTAAAAAAATCTGAAAAATTTACCCCGGCACTTTATCATGAAAAGGACGGAATTTGGGAAGGAGGCAGCACAAGCCAGTTCTCTCCGGTAATGACATTCAAACTTTGGGAAAAGTTTTCCAACAATTTCCTGGAAGTATCGGAAAGCATGGAAGTTAATGGAAAGAGAACTTTTGGATATGATGAACCAATAATTTATAAGCGTGTATAATCATAACAGTGAAAGCAGGCTACCAGGATATTTTAACAGATTTTTCAGCTCAATATGAAGAGTGGAAGAAAGAAAATAGTGATGTTAATGATTCATGCCGAAAGTGATAGACCTAATGGTTGTATCCTTTCGGCATGAATTGTTATATTCAATTATTAAGGCCACTATTGTTGTGTTTTTATTGTGTTTTATCGTATAATATGGATACTGGAGGTGGTTTGGATGAAATACAAGATTTTAGTTGTAGATGATGATAAAGAATTGGTGAAAATGCTTTGTAGTTATTTTAATATGAAACAATATGAAACCATTACAGCTACAGACGGAATGGAAGCATTAAATAAAATAAAAATGAAACCGGATATTATTTTATTGGATATCAACATGCCACATATGGATGGGATTGAAGTATGTCGTCTGATACGCAGTAAAGTGTTATGTCCAATTTTATTTCTGACAGCAAGAGTTGATGAAGATGATAAAATTAATGGGCTGCTTTCGGGCGGGGATGATTATATTACAAAACCGTTTAGTCTTCGGGAGTTGGAAGCGAGGATTGTTACAAACATAAAGAGAGAAGAGAGGCATCAACAAAAAACAAAATACCGTTTCATGGATGAAATGCTGATTGATTATTCTGAAAAAATAGTAGCTATAGCTGGACACAGGATGGAGTTCACAAAAATTGAATATCAGATTATTGAATTCTTATCCATGCATCCAGGGCAGGTGTTTGATAAAGAACGTATATATGCACAAGTCTGTGGATATGATGCACAAGGGGACAGTAGAACGATAACGGAATTAGTACGGCGTATAAGGAAAAAAATAGCGGATTATTCAGAAAAAGAATACATAGAAACTGTATGGGGGATTGGATACCGATGGAAAAAATAAGAAACTTGTCACTGAAAAAAACAATTCTGCTTTATTTTGTGATCAGCTTAACGGCAACATTTCTGTTATCTGGATTTACAGTTCATTTTGCAAGAAATATGCAGAATAAAATATGGGAAAAATATATTGATTATGCAGATTATACGGACGTGTTTCAGCAATATGGAAAGAAATACGAGATTGAGATATCAAGACCTAATCAATCGCAGATGAATCGTTTGGACCATCATCTTTCGGAAATGTGTGACTTTATGGAAACATATTCGGTACTGATTTTTTCGATTGTTGGGAGTATTGTTGCGGTATTCTTTTTTTATAAAAATAAGTTAAAGACACCTCTACAGGAACTAAAAGATGCCTCACAAATGATTGCAGATAATGAACTGGATTTTCATGTGTCCTATGAAAATAAAGATGAGATGGGAACTTTGTGTAAAGAATTTGAAATGATGCGAAGTGATTTATCAGATAACAACAGAAAGATGTGGCGAATGATTGATGACGAGAAGGCTTTGCGGAATGCAATTGCACATGATATACGTTCTCCACTTTCCATATTGCGTGGGTATCAGGAAATGCTCTTAGAGTTTGTTTCTGCTGAGAGTATAAAAACAGAGGATGTTATTGATATCTTACAAACAGGCATGTATCAGATTGACCGTATAGAGCATTTCACGGAAAACATGAGAAAAATGTCCCATTTAGAACAGAGAAAACTGCAATGCTCAGAGATAGAATTATCAAAACTGGCAAAAAAGATTGAGGCAGAAGCTGCCATGCTGTCCAAGAAGGAAAGTAAATTATGTAAGGTAGAAAGAGTGCAGGAACAAAACATTGTGAAAGTGGATGAGGAACTTGTCATGGAAGTGATAGACAACTTACTGGAAAATGCGGTTCGATATGCACAAAAAAGTATTGCTTTGCAGATAAAGAAAAAGGATGGTTTTCTTATAATTTCTGTTGAAGATGATGGAATAGGATTTGTGGATACTGAGGAAAAAGTAACAGAACCATTTTATCATAAGAATCCACAAGATGATTTAAAGCATTTTGGCCTTGGTATGTATATTTCTCGTATTTTCTGTGAAAAGCATGGAGGAAATTTGAAAATATATAATGCCAGACAAGGCGGTGCTCATGTAGAAGCTCTTTTCAAAGCTGAATAAAAATACTTTATAAGGCTGAAATCACAAATAAAGTGGTTTTAGTCTTTTTTGTTGTGAATTTATTGAGAATTGATTTGTATGATGGTGTTAAAGAAATAAAGAAAGGAAGAGATACAATGAAAACAATCATAAAAAGAAGTATACTTGATTATTTAAAGAACCCTGTTTTGTGGATTGGCTTGATTATTATAGTTGCCAGTATGTATCAATGTCTGTCATCGTATTTGCAAATTCATTATATCAAACAGAATGAACAGATCACACAAAATGACGTAGCATTGGAAGATGCTGATGTCATGGATGGGTACATTCCCACATCTGATGATAAGGAAAGAAGAAGGGAGTGGGAAGATACGATCAAAGAGACGTTAATGGACACATCCCAAAATGGTTTTGGATTTAGCAGGCAGGAAGCAGATCATGTAATGAAAGAAATTCAGAATATGGATGTAAAGACTGCTTCTGAGTTTTTGGAATCCCAATATGGCTATTATAATGCATTATATGCTTATGAAGACCTTGAAATTCATAAGGGGACAGCAGAAGAAATCAATCATTATATCGAGAGGAAATTATCCGAACATTCTTTTTCCTGGTACTTTGCCAAAAAGTTCACGGATTTTGCAGGATTGCATATGGCCTTTTTTGCAACAGTCTTGCTATCATTTTTATTTATTCAGGATACACGAAAAAATACCTATGAATTATTACATACAAAGCCTATTACGGCAATCCAATATATATGCGGGAAAGTAATAAGCGGATTTATTAGTATGTTGGGCGTATTAGTGATTTTGAATGTTATATTCTTTATGCTGTGTTTGAAAACGTCTTTAGAATCGGGCTTTCCAGTAACACCAATTGATTTTTGCGTGAATTCTCTGATCTATATTGTGCCGAATCTTTTGATGATATGTTGTGTCTATACAATTACAGCATTAATATTTAAAAATCCGCTTCCGGCAGCACCAGTTTTGTTTTTACACATTATATATTCAAATTTGCTGACCATGAAGAATGATATTTATTATATGAGACCGTTCTCTATTATGGTGCGATTTCCTGGCAGGTTTTTTGAAACACATGCAGCCAAAATGTCAAATATAAATCAGATTATGCTTGTAATTTCATCATTTATATTAGTATATATTTCTGTTACAATCTGGAAAAGGAGGAGGGTTCATTGAAAACGGAACTAAAAAACTGCCTGTCGTTGTATAAGATTTTTTATTCATGTGCATTTATACTGATATTGTGTGCTATTCATCCGATTGTATACTATGAAGAAATCGGTTCAGCAATTCAGTCTCCAATAGCATTTTTAACAATTATTTTTTGTAGTGACACATATTTGATGGAAGTAAAAAGTAAGCGTGCCGATGTATTTCATTTGTATGATCAAAAAAAGCAGTTAAAAGTAATATCGCAGAGAGTGGGCGTTCAAATATTATATTTATTAATACTTTCCTGTGTTGGATATGTTTTGTTTTTCTGGCAAAAACCGGGCAGTGTAAACGAAGGCGTTTCGGGTACTCAGATATTTCTTTTATTTTTCATTGCAATGTTCGGAACCATCTGGCTTTGGAGTATATGCTCTGTGATTTTATGTACATTGCTTGGAAATATGTGGGCAGGTATAGGATGTTTATTTGGAATTGTCATTGGACTTATATCAAAAGCGGGAAGTTCATTTTTTGGAAATTTGGGATTGTTTTCTTTCAGCTTTTGTGAACCTACTCAATTAATGTCCGAGAGTTGGATTTATGGAACGCTTGTGTCTTTTATAACGGGGCTGTTTTTATTTGCAGTATTACCAATGGCTTTAAAGAAAAGAGGATAGATTATGAGTATTAGAATAAATGATTTAACAGTTAGATTTAAAAATGGTGTAGTTGCAGTAAATAAGGCATCTCTTGAAATACCTAAGGGAATTTACGGACTTTTGGGAGAGAATGGTGCTGGAAAAACCACTTTGATGAGGGTTCTTACAACCGTTTTAAAACAAACGGAAGGAATGGTTTCGCTTGATGGAATTTTGTATAACGAGGGAAATTATGAGAAAATACAGAAAAAGATTGGCTATCTTCCGCAGGAAATCGATTTATATCCGAATTTGACGGTAAAAGAATGTCTCTTATATATGGGAGGGCTATCAGGAGTATCCAGAAATGACCTTGAACAAAGAATTACCTATTATCTGGAAAAGACTTCTCTTACAGAGCATCAGAATAAAAAAATGCGGCAATTATCTGGTGGTATGAAGAGACGTGTCGGACTTATACAGGCACTTCTTAATAATCCAGATTTTTTGATTATTGATGAACCTACCACTGGGTTAGATCCAGAAGAAAGAATCAGGATCCGCAATCTTCTGGTTGATTTTTCAAAGGATAGAACGGTGCTGTTTTCCACTCATGTAGTAGAAGATTTAGCAGCAACCTGTACACAGCTTGCCATTATGAAAAAGGGAAGTTTTTTATATTCCGGAAGCGTGAGTGGATTGCTGGAAAATGCAAAGGGCTGTGTTTGGAGTTGTACGGTACAAAATGCAGAAGAAGCCCGTTTGTTAGAAAACAATTATTCTATTTCATCTAAGCAGTATGTAAAAAATGGAATACATATGAAAGTATTAAGCAAAGAAAAGCCAAATGAAAATTGTGTCCCGGATAATGATATCACTTTGGAAGATGCATATATTTATTTGACGAATAGCTAGAATTATTAAGGCCCGCTGTTTGGCGGGCCATTTTTTGCTTTCTTGCAATGACTGTCATGTTGTAATATAGGTGTCATACCCAGCAGCACGCAGACGATATTCCATGCGGATTGCATTTTCGAGGCGAGAGAATGCGCCAACTTGAACCTTATACAAGTCGCCGTCCATTAAAATAAAAGCTGGAAAACCTTCTTCTGTGAGCTGGGAGTTTAATTCGTAGGCATAATTTCTGTTTTTAAATGCACCGACTTGAACACGGTAAAGTTTAGAGGTAGGTGTATTGTCAGATAGAGGAGAAGGCGGCCGTTCATTTTGAGTGTTGTTGGAGATTTCAGGAGGATAAGATGCTGATGAGATTGAATCAGGCAGCTGACCTTCATTTTTAAGTGTTTCCAGTATGCCATTTGAAATTGCAGCAGCTATTTCCTCAAACTCCTCGTCAAATTTTAGATTGTCAGCATCATTGTCGATAAAACCAGTTTCAATTAAAATAGCAGGCATGCGAGAACGGCGAAGAATTGCAAGGCCAGGGCGCTCAATTACGCCGATATCGCGAAAGCCAAGTGCGGCAAGCTCTCTGTTAATATCGCGTGCCATTTGTGCAGCTACGCCGCGGTCAGCATAGACTAGTGTTTCAATGCCAGATGCGTTTCCTGCGATTGGAGAGGCATTTCGATGAAAGGATATTAGATAATCAGCACCGCTTTCATTTGCAATCATTGCTTTTCGATAAGGACTGTCATAGACATCATCTGTGCGTGTATACAAAACATCAACACCGTTTTGAGCGAGTAGTTCACCGACAGCAAGAGCTAGTCTAAGATTGTCATCTTTTTCTTGTCTTCCCTTATAGACAGCACCGGGATCCATTCCGCCGTGGCCTGGATCAATAATAACAGTTGGCATGTAGGAATCCTCAAAAAGTTTGCTCCTTATATGGTATGTTTGTTTATATGTTGTGGTTCCTGTTTAAGCAGAACTAATTGCATATGATTTGTAACTGTGATAGGATATTTGCAGGAGGAGAAAAACATGATACAGGATATTACACCACATCAATATGATAATCATTACATTGAATATCAGCCACAAATCACAGATTTTTGTATTTGCATAAAGGATGGAACAGCACTGTTATGCCAAGATAAAAAAGAAAAGAACAGCTGGTACATACCAACATTCAAGGAACTTGCAGAGCCACTTTATGGTGCTGTTTATTTATTTGCCATTGACGGAAGACATTATTTTTTAAAGCAGATGACAGGGAAGGACGATACGGGATGGATTGAGGATGAGAGCAACATGACATCTGGTCCGTCAGATCGCTTACAGGCACTTGAAAATACAAAAGTACTTACGGGAGCCTGGAAAAACAGACGTGATATGCGTGAGATAATGCCTCGTTTTATTGCTTTTGCTGGAATTACGGCGCTTCAGCTTGATGGCTGGTATAGAAACAATCGTTACTGCGGTCACTGCGGAGGCTCCTTAAAGAAAGATCATAAGGAGCGTATGCTTTATTGCGAGAAGTGCGGAAGTCGAGTGTATCCGCGCATAAATCCGGCAGTTATTATTGCTGTAACGAAGGGGTCAAAGCTTCTTATGACAAAGTATGCAGGAAGAACATATACAAGATATGCACTTGTAGCAGGCTTTACCGAGATTGGAGAGACACTTGAGCAGACAGTAGCAAGAGAGGTAATGGAAGAGACAGGTATTAGGGTAAAGAATCTTCGCTATTATAAGAGCCAGCCGTGGTCCTTTACAGATACGCTGCTTACTGGATTTTTCTGTGAGGCAGATGGAGAACAGGATATTCGTCTTGATAAGGAAGAACTCGCTGTTGCCGAGTGGATCGAGCGCGACAAAATTGATCAGGCTCAGGATTCTTACGATGACCTGAGCCTGACAAATGAGATGATATGTTATTTCCGTGATCACAAGGATGTATGATGAGATTATTTATTATAGAAGCGTAGCACACCGTCCATCTGCGCTGTCATATTGAGAAGCAGACTGTCTGCAATGGTAAGCGCACACATCGCCTCAACGACAACAACAGCGCGAGGAACAATCAATGGATCATGGCGACCTTTGATCGTCAGTTCCATCGGTTCCTTATTGCGTGAAATTGTCTGCTGCGGACGGAAGATCGAAGGTGTAGGCTTAACTGCTGCACGAACAATAATGGTATCACCATCACTTATGCCGCCCAGAATGCCGCCTGCATGGTTGGTTTTCTTGGCGGTATTTCCATCCTCATTAATATAGAAGGAATCGTTGTTTTCTGAGCCGACAGCATGTGCTGCTGCGAAGCCATCACCGATTTCAATTCCCTTAACAGCACCGATAGAGACAAGCGCTTTAGAAAGATTAGCATCAAGTTTTTCAAATACAGGATCACCAAGGCCAGCTGGAACACCCATGATGCGGCATTCGATTACACCTCCGGAGGATTCCTTTTCTTCCATCATGCGGTCAACATATTCTTGTGCCATTGCAGCAGCTTTTGCATCTGGCAGATGGAATGGATTGTTGTCAATCTCTTCAGGACAAAATGTGTTGGCCGTAACAGGTCCAATAGATGAGGCATAGGCAGTAATAGAAATGCCAAGCTGCTCTAAAAGCTTCATAGCCACAGCACCGCCTGCCACACGTCCGATTGTTTCACGACCGGATGAGCGTCCGCCGCCGCGATAATCGCGAAAACCATATTTTTGATCAAATGTATAATCTGCATGACCAGGGCGATAGCTATTTGCAATTTTGGAATAATCTTTAGAGCGCTGTGTCTCATTGATTACTTCCATAGCAATTGGTGTACCAGTTGTGCGTCCCTCAAATATACCAGAGAGAATATGAACACGATCTGCCTCATTTCGTGGGGTAGAGTAACGTGATTGTCCTGGACGTCTGCGGTTTAGCTGCATTTGGATATCTTCTTCTGAGAGAAAAAGCCCTGCCGGACAGCCATCAACGACAACGCCGATTGATGGACCGTGTGACTCGCCCCATGTAGTAATACGAAAAATAGTGCCGAAGGATGAACCTGCCATAAAAACCTGCCTTTCTGTGCAAAAAATCAGCTTTGTTTGAATGAAATAGCTTTAAACAAATTGATTGGATGTTTCATCATAATAATAATCAATCTGAGCGAGTGTGTTGCAGAGTGTTTGTTTGTCTGCGTTTAGACTGCTGCATAGTTCGTCAAGACTTGGATAAAAATCGCGAAGCTGCGTATTGATATAGCTTAAAAGAATTACTGGATCTTTAGGTAAAACGGTCATGAAAAGCCTCCTATTATTTATTGTCAGAATGTGAGCAGCCGCATGAACAGGATTCATGCTGAAAATGTTCAGTCTGTGAGTGCGAAATTCCCTGACTGTCAAATTCACCGGGACAGCTGGTATGCAGGTAGCTGTCAACAAAGTGATGAAGGAGCGCGGCCTGTGTGGTGGAGGCAATGTGATAATGTACTTCCTTTCCATGTCGATTTCCTGTGATCAGCCCTGCATCTTTTAGACAGCGCAGGTGATGGGAGACAGCGGGAGCACTCATGCCGACAGCAGCAGAGATATTAAGTACGCATTCCTCACTGTGACACAGCAGCCAGAAGATCTGAAGACGTGTACCGTCACAAAGCTGTTTGAAGGCACTGGCCATATCTGCACAGGTATCTTTAGAGGGCATTGCCTCAAGAACGTTATGGATATCCCCATGATTATGTGGGAGAATTGGAGTTGTCATATAAATTACCATGCCTTTCCGTAATCTGCTGGTGTAAGCAGACACAAGTATGAGATTGCTGTTTTTGCAAATGAGGGTTTTTATAGAGTTTTTTATAAAAAAACAAATATATGTTCACAAAATACAGCAAATTAGCAAGATTGATTGACAAAAAAACAAGAATCATCTAGCCATGTCATCTATTTTACTATAGGAAAAATAAAAATACAAGATTTTTTAGGATTTTCCACTTTACTAATTGCCAGATTATGTTATAATATTAACAGAGTGTCTGTGAAAACAGTAAAGGTCTGTTTGGACACAAAAGAAAACCGGGAGCAATCCCTTATTTTTAGGAGGTTTATAATGGCTAAGTGGGTTTACAAGTTCCAGGAAGGCAATGCTTCTATGAGAAATCTTCTCGGAGGCAAGGGCTGCAACCTGGCTGAGATGACCGGTCTTGGCATGCCGATTCCACAGGGTTTCACTGTAACGACTGAGGCATGTACCGAGTATTACAACTGCGGAAAGAAGATTTCTGATGAAATTCAGACTCAGATCTTTGATGCATTAAAGTGGTTAGAGGAGTACAATGGCAAGAAGTTAGGCGACGTAGAGGATCCGTTACTTGTTTCTGTTCGTTCTGGTGCACGTGCATCCATGCCAGGTATGATGGATACCATCCTGAACCTGGGTCTGAACGATGTATCTGTTGAAGGCTTCGCAAAGAAGACTGGCAATCCAAGATTTGCTTACGATTCTTACAGAAGATTCATCCAGATGTTCTCTGACGTTGTTATGGAGGTTCCGAAGAGCCATTTTGAGAAGATCATCGATGAGATCAAGGCTGAGAAAGGTGTAACCTACGACGTAGAGCTGACCGCTGATGACTTAAAG
This sequence comes from Anthropogastromicrobium aceti, assembly GCF_020687335.1. Classification (NCBI taxonomy): domain Bacteria; kingdom Bacillati; phylum Bacillota; class Clostridia; order Lachnospirales; family Lachnospiraceae; genus Anthropogastromicrobium; species Anthropogastromicrobium aceti. The sequence continues at coordinate 89,511 of NZ_JAJEQN010000001.1, read as the reverse complement.
GAACTGATTGTTCGTTTTAAGAAGGTTTACTTTGATGCTATGGGAAGTGAGTTCCCACAGGATCCTACTGTACAGCTGATGGAGGCTGTAAAGGCTGTATTCCGTTCTTGGGATAATCCGCGTGCTATCGTATACCGTCGTATGAATGATATTCCGGGTGACTGGGGTACCGCTGTAAACGTACAGACCATGGTATTCGGTAACAAGGGTGAGACATCTGGTACAGGTGTTGCATTTACACGTAACCCATCTACTGGTGCAAAGGGTATCTTCGGTGAGTACCTGTTAAACGCACAGGGCGAGGACGTTGTTGCTGGTGTTCGTACACCACAGCCGATCTCTACTCTGGAGCAGGCTATGCCAGAAGTTTACAAGCAGTTCATGGATCTGGCTACAAATCTTGAGAATCACTTCCATGATATGCAGGATATGGAGTTCACCATCGAGGAAGGCAAGCTGTACTTCCTGCAGACACGTAACGGTAAGAGAACCGCTCCGGCTGCTATCAAGATCGCTTGTGACCTTGTAGATGAGGGACAGATTACTCCTGAGGAAGCTGTATGCCGTATCGAGGCAAAGTCTCTTGATCAGCTGCTTCATCCAACATTCGATACCGCTGCATTAAAGGCAGGTGAGGTTATCGGTTCTGCACTTCCGGCATCTCCAGGTGCTGCTGCTGGTAAGGTTTACTTTACTGCAGACGAGGCTAAGGCTGCTGGTAAGGGCGGCAGAGGCGAGAGAGTTATCCTGGTTCGTCTTGAGACTTCTCCAGAGGATATCGAGGGTATGCATGCATCTCAGGGTATCCTGACTGTTCGTGGTGGTATGACATCTCACGCAGCAGTAGTTGCACGTGGTATGGGTACTTGCTGTGTATCTGGCTGCGGCGAGATCAAGATCGACGAGGAGGCTAAGACCTTCGAGTTAGGTGGCTACACATTCCATGAGGGAGATTACATTTCTCTGGATGGTACTACTGGTAAGATTTATAAGGGCGACATCAAGACCGTTGAGGCATCTGTAGGTGGTGACTTCGGACGTGTTATGGCTTGGGCTGATCAGTTCAGAAAGCTGTCCGTACGTACAAACGCAGATACTCCGGCAGATACTTTAAATGCAGTAAGACTTGGTGCAGAGGGTATCGGTCTTTGCCGTACTGAGCATATGTTCTTCGGTGAGGATAGAATCCCGAAGATCCGTAAGATGATCCTTTCCAAGACTGTTGAGCAGAGAGAGGCTGCATTAGCAGAGCTTCTTCAGTTCCAGAAGGCTGACTTCAAGGCTATGTATGAGGCTCTTGAGGGACGTCCGATGACAGTTCGTTACCTGGATCCGCCGCTGCATGAGTTCGTTCCTACCGATCCGGAAGATATCGCAGCACTGGCTAAGGATATGAACCTGACCGTTGAGGAAGTAAAGGCTACCTGTGATTCCCTGCATGAGTTCAACCCAATGATGGGTCATCGTGGATGCCGTCTGGCTGTTACCTATCCTGAGATCGCTAAGATGCAGACAAGAGCCGTTATGGAAGCTGCTATCGAAGTTGCACAGGAGAAGGGTTATGACATCGTTCCAGAGATCATGATTCCGTTAGTAGGCGAGAAGAAAGAGCTGAAGTTCGTTAAGGACGTTGTTGTAGAAGTTGCAGAGCAGGTTAAGAAGGAAAAGAATTCCGACATGCAGTATCATATCGGTACCATGATCGAGATTCCGCGTGCCGCACTGACCGCTGATAAGATCGCTGAGGAAGCTGAGTTCTTCTCATTTGGTACAAACGACCTGACTCAGATGACCTTTGGTTTCTCTCGTGATGATGCAGGTAAGTTCTTAGATTCCTACTACAAGGCTAAGATCTACGAGTCCGATCCATTTGCAAGACTTGATCAGGAGGGCGTAGGCCAGCTGGTTAAGATGGCAGTTGAAAAGGGACGCGCTACCAGACCGAACTTAAAGTGCGGTATCTGTGGTGAGCACGGTGGAGATCCAAGCTCCGTAGAGTTCTGCCATAAGGTAGGCTTAAACTATGTTTCCTGCTCACCGTTCCGTGTGCCGATCGCAAGACTGGCTGCTGCACAGGCTGCATTAAACAATAAGTAATTAAGTAACCTTTTAAGGTAAAAATAAAAATGGGCTGTAATCTGTGAAAACAGGTTGCAGCCCATTTTTTATCTATCAAATCCGGCAGGGTACCACGTTTGTAGGGCAGTGTATTGCATGGGCGTGGAGACTTCATTCATGTAAATGCACTGGGAGATTCATCCATAAGACAGCATTCATTTAAAAATTCTTCCATGGCGCGCGAAAAATAACGTCCTTTTTTCCAATAAAAGCAGACGCGTCTTGTATTGTGCTGAGTAGGAAGCCGATAATAGACTACATTTTTGTTGTGTGGAATACGGCTCAAAATAATATCACCTATAAAGCAGATTCCAAGACCAGATTGGCAGATGTTATAAGCAGTCATCTGCTGATCCATATTTAAAATGATATTGGGTTTGAAATTGCTGTCCTGACAAATTAGACGGGCACGTCTGCCGGTATCGTTTTCATTTCGCAGCATAATGAATGGAAGATCTGAAAATAAACGAAGCGGAACAACTGGCACAGAATCCATCTGGAAATCTTTTCGCTCAATCAGATCATTTGGAATCTGAAAGGAGGTTAATTCGCTGTTGATTGAAAAAGAGTGTGGAACTGCCAACACAAGATGTTCTTCTTTATATAATTTGCTGTCAAAGACAGCAGAGTCAAGAGTTGTGTTATCTAAAATCAGATCTACAATACCCTTCTGCAAAAGTTCAGTTAACTGTGTTGTATTTTCTTCAATTAAATTGATTCTAATGTTTGGGTAGCGTGGTGCAAAGTTTGAAATGAGAGATGGCAAAATCCAGGATGAAAACAGATTGCTGCCGCCAAGCGTTAAAGTTCCTGTTTCCAAATTGTCAAAATCATAGACAAACTGCGAAAATCCCTTTTCCACTGCGAGAATTTCTTCCACGCATCGGATGTATTCTTTTCCACACTCCGTCAAAGAAAGCGGCTTTGTGCTGCGGTCAAAAATAGGAAAACCAACCTTTTTTTCTACGCGTTTTACATTAGCACTTAAAGAAGGCTGTGAAATAAAAAGGTTCGCAGCTGCTTTTGAAAAACTTTTATCCTTGTAAACTTGGTAAACATATTCCATTCCCTGAAACATAAAAATACCATCCTTATCGTGTTTTTTTGTAAAAAATATTAAAAATACTATAACTTAAACACTATAATAACTATAAAAGTATATGTATTTGATTATATTATACTGGTAATCTATAATGAAGACAAGGGTAAGATATTAAATCTTAAAAATATTCCAAAGATTGCAGTTCACGGATCAGCCAATATTTATAGCAAAGCACTAAGGTGAATGGATTTCACGAGCCGGACACTTGAAGCAGGTCTTTCAAAGTAATGTATAACAAGAAAGAACATAACAGGAGCCTGCGGAGTTTGGTCCGGCGACGAAACCATTACACCGAAGTGCTTTCGTAAAATGACACGTGAACTGCAACTTCCAAAGGGCTATTAGGGATAAAGTGGAGGAAATAAGAAATGAATGAAAAGGTATATAAGAAAACAGAAGGGATGAAGGATATGACAGAAAATGAAATGGAGTTTCGTGTTGAGAAGGATTCAATCGGAACTAAGGATGTGCCTGAAAACGTTTATTATGGTGTACAGTCACTGCGTGCAGCAGAGAATTTCCATATTACAGGATTAAATATGCACCCAGAGATTATTAACAGCTTGGCTTACATCAAGAAGGCGGCAGCTATCACAAACTGTGAGGCAGGTCTTCTTGACAAGAGACGTACGCAGGCAATCGTTCAGGCATGTGATGAGATTCTTGAAGGAAAGTTTCGTGAGGATTTTATCGTTGATCCGATTCAGGGTGGTGCAGGAACTTCTTTAAATATGAATGCAAATGAGGTTATTGCAAATAGAGCAATTGAGATTCTAGGCGGAAAGAAGGGCGATTATTCTGTTGTTAATCCAAATGATCATGTTAACTGCGGACAGTCTACAAATGATGTTATTCCAACAGCAGGAAAGATGACATCACTTCGCCTGTTAAAGAAGCTTAAAAAGCAGCTGCTTCGTCTTCACAGTGCTTTAGAGCAGAAGGCAGATGAGTTTGATGGCGTTATCAAAATGGGAAGAACACAGCTGCAGGATGCAGTTCCGATTCGTCTGGGACAGGAATTTAAGGCATACAGTGTTGCAATTTTACGTGATTTAAATCGTATGGATAAGGCAATGGATGAGATGCGCACCTTGAATATGGGCGGTACAGCAGTAGGTACTGGATTAAATGCAGATGAATCTTATCTTCGCCGCATTGTTCCAAACTTAAGCGAAATTTCCGGTATGGATCTGGTGCAGGCATATGACTTGATTGATGCAACTCAGAACCTTGATTCTTTCGTAGCAGTATCTGGTGCAGTAAAGGCATGTGCAGTTACATTGTCAAAAATTGCAAACGATCTTCGTCTTATGTCTTCGGGACCGAGAGCAGGTTTTGGAGAGATTAATCTTCCGGCAAAGCAGAATGGTTCTTCCATTATGCCAGGTAAGGTAAATCCAGTTATTCCTGAGGTTGTAAATCAGGTAGCATTTAATGCTATTGGAAATGATATGACAATTACAATGGCAGCAGAAGCAGGACAGTTAGAGCTGAATGCATTTGAGCCAATTATTTTCTATTGTCTGTTCCAGTCAATTGATACGATTGCATATGCTGTAAATACATTTGTAGATAACTGCGTAATCGGTATTACTGCAAATGAAACTCGCTGCCGCTATTTTGTTGAGAATAGTGTTGGAATTATAACTGCAATCTGTCCATATGTTGGTTATCAGAAGGCAGCTGAGATTGCGAAAGAAGCTATTAAAACAGGTGAGTCCGTAAGAAAGCTTATCATTGAGAAGGGTCTTCTTGCAAAGGAGCAGATGGATGAGATTATGGATCCAGTCCAGATGACAGAACCTGGAATTTCTGGAAAAACAGTAAACAAAATTTAAATTCTTCACCTATAAATTAAATATTGAGATTTTTAAAGAGGATATGAGTGATTTTCTCATATCCTCTTAATTATACAAAGAAGTTTGCTTTATTAAAAAATGATATCCCACAGTCCAGTAGACATGAAAAACAGAACTAACATTACAACAGGAACGACATAGCGCATTAAAATTCCATAGAGTTTTTCGCGTTTAAATGACTCACCATTTTTTGTGACTTCATCTGTAATCCACTTTGGTCCAATAACCCAACCAATCAAAATGCTGGTAAGCAGCGAGATGAACGGCATTAAAAAGCTATTGCTGATATAGTCGGCCAAATCAAGCAGCTGTCCAACAGAACCATTTGGAAGCTTCAAATCAAAATAGAACACGTTGTAGCCAAGGCAGATAATAACTGAGGTGACGAGAGAATAGGTGCCTATGATGATGCACATTTTCTTCCTTGATTTGTGAAACAGCTCCATGCAGTTTGCAACTAGTGTTTCCATAACAGAGACACATGAAGTAAGTGCGGCAAAGCCAAGCATCAAGAAGAATGCAATTCCAACAAAACGACCGGCAGCTCCCATTGAAGCAAATACCTTTGGCAGTGAAAGGAATGTCAGACTAGGACCAGAGGTCATACCGTCAGTTCCAAGGAAGACAAACACAGCAGGTATGATCATAAGACCAGATAAAAAGGCAACGCCAGTATCAAAGATCTCAATTTGGTTGATGGACTTGCTTAAATTTACATCATCCTTTACATAAGAGCCATAGGTGATCATGATACCCATAGAAACACTTAAGGAGAAGAAAAGCTGACTCATCGCATCAAGCAAAATCTCCAGAAAACGCTTAACAGTAAGACCTTCAACATTTGGAATCAGGTAGATTGATAAACCCTGAAGACCAGTACGGACTGTGCCATCTTCAGTCTCATAAGAAAGCGTTAAGGAAAAGATTGCAATACCTATAATCAAAATAAGCAGAATTGGCATTAAAATACGAGAATACTTTTCAATTCCTTTTTCAACACCAAGATAAACAACCCATGCAGTCAACGCAAGAAAAATAAACATAAATACAATAGGCGCTGCAGTTGATGTGATAAAGGAAGTAAAATAGCCATCCTGTGCAGGAGCCTCGGTTCCAGAAACTACATAAGCAGTTAAATATTTGACGATCCAGCCTCCAATTACAGAGTAGTAGGTCATGATCAGTGCAGGAACAAGGAAAGTAAGATATCCAAGAAATTTCCATTTGCTACTTATTGCGGCATAGGCATTCAGTGCATTTTTCTTTGTTTTTCGTCCGATAGCGATATCAGTTGTCAGAAGGACAAAACCGAATGTGAGAACTAAAACTAGATAAATGATTAAAAATAATCCTCCACCATCCTTGGCACAAAGATAAGGAAAGCGCCAAATATTTCCGACACCGACTGCGCTTCCGGCGGCTGCAAGGACAAAACCAATCGAGCCGCTGAAGCTATTCTTTTTTTGCTGCATAATACACCCCTAATATAAAATAGTAATATTGGTTAAGAACCTTGAACTATCATATCATGGAATGTTATTCTTTACAAGTGACGAAAATATTTAAAAAACTGTTTTTGTGCAAAAATGCCAAAAAAATACTTGATCTATTTTAACCTATTTCAGTTGCCAAGCGTCCAATCCATACTTTGGCGGATAAGCTGCTGATATTGTGGGCAGTCAAAAATTTCAGGCGTGTGACCAGGACAAAGATAAATCAGACGTCCTTTACCTGAATTTTTACACCATCCGGCAGGATATTTCTGATTTTTGTACTGGTAGGTAAGGATTATTTTTTTGTTATCTGGCACAAACTCAAATTGATAAGGTTCTTCATCAAGAGAAAAGCTTTTGCAGCCTTCTGTGACGGGATGAGCAGACGGCTCAAAGCGGATAACTTCATGATGTGGGTGACCAAGAAATTTTGCGCCAGCAAGTGTTAGAAGACGATCCTGACTTTGAATACTAATTCCATTATGAAGTAAAAGTGCACCGCCGCCGTTTGCTACGAAGTGTTCGAAAGCGTTAGCTTCGTCATCGTAAAGCTTTGATTGCCAGATATCAAGATAAGAGATGATACCTGAAATATGATCTTTTTCTAAGCTAAGAAGTTTTGACGTATCGTCAGTACAAATTAGCTCATAGTCTGATAAAATAGATGCAAGGCGCTTGTCAACACCTGCTAAGCCATGATAGATTGCGTCAGTATAATTTCCTATTACAAGAATTTTCTTTTTCATAAGTTTGTTATCCTTTCAGTTGATTATAATAAATGTTTGCCTTACCAAGGAAGTTCTTTTCCAGTGTAATCCAGATAAAGTGGGCGCGAATTAATTGGATGAGGCATATCCAAAACAACATGTAAAATTCCTTCTGCAGAAACATCTGGTGTGATCTTTGCAGTCGTGTCAAGATGACCGCGCATATATGTAGCGACATGACCTGGATGAATCGCAAAGACCTTGCCTCCAAGCTTTCTTATATTATTGTGAACAAGAGCAGACTGCATGTTATTGGCTGCCTTAGACATACAATAGCCAAACCATCCAGTGCGTTCACAATCGGCAATGCTTCCAGCCTCAGAAGAGATGTTTACAATTGTTTTTTCAGTACTGTTTAATACAAGCAAAGAAAGAGCATTGGTTACGCGAAGCGTGCCGATGGCATTTACATTTATCACGCGTGAAATTTCATCAAAATCAAGATCATCACCGAGATTTTTGTTCATGTCACCAAGGATCCCGGCACAGTTGATTAACAGGTCAATGTGATCAGTCATGTTTTTGATATCATTTGAAGCCTTAAAAACACTCTCATCACTTCCGATATCGGCACAGACAATTGCCATTTGATTGGGATATAAAGATTGTAAAGCGTCAATTTGCTTTTCTGTTTCATCTATGCGAACTGCGATTACAAAATAGCCGCGCAAGAGAAGCTTTTTTGCAAGAGAAAATCCAACACCATGATCAGTTCCTGTTACAAGTGCAGTTTTTACTTCTGGAGAAATTGTGTTCATAAAAAATCCATCCTTTCAATAATTGGTATCTTTATTATACTGCTTCAAGGGCACTTGAAGTCAATGCGTATTCTTATCAAAATGATGGAAGTTTAGTTACAGTTCATGCGTCATGCTACGAAAGCCCTTCGGTGTAATGGTTTCGTCGCCGGACCAAACTCAGCAGGCTCCTTTTATGTTCTTTCTTATTATACATTACTTTGAAAGACCTGCTTCAAGTGTCCGGCTCGTGAAATCCATTCACCTTAGGACTTTGCCGCAATATTGGCTTATCCATGAACTGTAACATAGTTTACAAATTTCCTCCAAAATTTTTCTGTAATCTTCCAAATTCTTTCTATATCTGGTATACTGAAAATGGATTGCGAATGTCTCTTTACGAGGCAAAATAGGGAGGTTAGAAAAATGGCTAGTAAGGCAGTAATGGAAAAGTACGCAAAGCTGGCAGTAGTGAGCGGCGTAAATGTTCAGCCAGGACAGATGCTTGTAATCAGTGCATCCGTAACTGATTATGAGTTTGTAAGAATGTGTGTAAAAGCAGCATATGAGGCTGGTGCCGGATATGTTAAAATAAACTGGCATGATGAGCAGGATAATCTAATGAATTATCAGTATGCAAGCACAGAGACGTTAGAGGAGACTCCACAGTGGAAGTACGATATGACAGATTGGGAGCATAAAAAAGGATGCTGCTATCTTCATGTCATTTCTGATACGCCGGGGCTAATGAAGGATATTGATCCAACTAAGATTCAGCGAGTTCAGGCTGCATATAGCAAAAAGAATGCACCGTTAAAGAAATACACGATGAACAATGACGGTCAGTGGAGTATCGTGGCATTGCCATCTGCAGGTTGGGCTAATAAGGTATTTCCAGACAAAAAAGAAGACGAAGCAGTTGAAGCACTCATGGATGCTATTTTAATGAGTGTGCGTGTAAATGAGGAGAATGATCCAGTAGAAGAGTGGAATAAACATAATGCAGAGATTCTTGGTCATTCAAAGATGTTAAATGATTATAATTTCAAGGCACTTCATTTTACAAATGAGCTTGGAACTGATTTGACAGTAGAGCTTGTTAAAAATCATATCTGGGGCGGCGGCTGTGAGTATTCCACAAAGGGTGTGTTATTCAACCCGAATATGCCGACTGAGGAAAACTTCTGTATGCCGCTTAAGACAGGCGTAAATGGAAAGGTATATGCATCAATGCCTCTTAGCTATCAGGGAAAATTAATTGAAGATTTTTGGCTGGAGTTTAAGGATGGCAAGGTTGTTAATTACGGTGCAAAGAAGGAACAGGATGTATTAAAGAGCCTTGTTGAATTTGATGAGGGAAGCTGTTATTTAGGCGAGGTTGCATTGATCAGCTATGACTCTCCGATCAAAAATACTGGAATTTTATTCTACAATACCTTATTTGATGAGAATGCATCCTGCCATCTGGCATTGGGAGACGCTTATCCTATGAATGTAAAGGGCGGAACTGAGATGACAGATGAGGATTTAGCTGCAGCAGGTGCAAATAAATCTATGACTCATGTGGATTTCATGTTTGGATCAAGACAGATGCATATTGAAGGTATTTGTCAGGATGGAAGTACAGTAACTGTATTTGATCACGGAAATTTTGTATTCTAAATTTATAATTAAAAGGAAAGAGGAGAAAAAGATGTTAAAGAATGGAATTGTATGGAAGGATACACAGGGAAATCCGATTCACGCGCATGGAGGATATATGATTTTCCATGAGGGCTATTATTATTGGTATGGTGAGGATAGAAGAGATAATTTCTATGTCAGCTGCTATCGCTCACAGAATTTGACAGATTGGGAGTTTAGAAATCATATTCTGACGACAAATTCGAAGATGGAAGGCTATCGCGTGCGTACTACGCTAAAGTTGATCAATGAGGATGGAAAAAAAGTAAATCTGGAGCGTCCAAAGGTACTATATAATAAGAAGACAAACAAATTTGTTATGTGGGCTCATTTTGAAAATGGAAAAAATTATCTTGATGCAGCAGTTGCTATTGCAACATGTGATACACCAGATGGTGATTTTACTTATCATGGTCATTTCAATCCATATGGTTATATGTCAAGAGACTGCACTCTTTATCAGGAAGAGGATGGAACATCGTATTTTATTTCTGCATCGAGAGATAATGCTGATCTTCATGTGTATCGTTTATCAGATGACTATATGAATGTAGATTGTCTTGTTCATAGTTTGTGGCAGGGCGAGTATCGTGAGGCACCAGCTGTAATTAAGGGAAAATATCATTATTATATGATTTCATCTTTCTGTACCGGATGGGCGCCAAACCAGGGCAAATATGCATGGGCTGATTCAATCGAGGGACGTTGGAGTTCATTAAAGGAGATCGGTGACGAGACAACATATGACAGTCAGTCCGCATTCCTTTTAAATGTAAACGGAAAGCTTCTGTATGTAGGAGACCGCTGGGGCGGTGACGGTGACAAATATTTTGAGTCTGGTTATGTTGTTTATCCATTAAAGGAAACAGAAGATGGACTTGAAATGATTTATCAGGATACTGCGGAGTTTGAGTAAAAATCAAAAATAAATAAAATTGTTTAATAGGTGTATAGTCAGGAAAAATCTGGCTGTGCACCTATTTTTGCATATAAGAAAAAAAGTCAAAAGTGCACAATATCAAAATTTTAGGCTATAGAAATATTATAAAAATCACCATATAATGATGCTAACAAGATAAAAATATTATTGGAAAGGTGGTTTTTATGAAAGAGAATTTTTCAATGCTGCGTGCAGAATCAGCACCAGATAGTATTACCCTTTATTGGGAACGCCCACAGGGAAGACTTGGAACTACATACGAAATCTTTTTAAAAGATACGAATCATACGGAAGCTGATTTTACCTTGGTTGGCAGCACGCAAAAGACGCATTACACAATAGAAAATTTACAGGAAAATACTCGGTATGAGATTTTATTAAAAGGAATTTATCAAGTTGATATGGCGCTTATTGAAGATGAAAGTGAGTCGGTGCAGATCGAGAAGGAAATTAAACAGCAGACAATCACAGTGCATACATTTAATAGAAGCGTTGTAATTGATATCACAAAGACACCATACAATGCAGTTGGAAATGGAAAAACATTAAATACAAAAGCAATTCAGTCAGCGATTGATGATTGTCCAAAAGATGGCTGCGTGATGATTCCAAGCGGTACTTTTATGACAGGAGCGCTGCGTCTTCACAGCGATATGGAATTGTATTTAGCAAAGGGCGCCGTTCTTCAGGGAACTTCTAATCCAGAAGATTATCTTCCACGAATTTGGAGTCGTTTTGAGGGAACTGAGATGGAGTGCTACAGTAGTTTGTTAAACTTAGGCGTACTTGACCCAGAGGGAATGCACCGTGCTGATTATGACAGTACATTTGCCTGCAAAAATGTTGCCATCCGTGGAAAGGGAACGATTGCAAGCGGCGGCCGCGTGTTAGCAGAGCGTATCATAGCCTCTGAGACAGAAAATCTAAAAGATTATCTGGCCTCGCTTGGCGATAAGATCAAGGAGTGCGAGAAGCCAGAGACGATCCCGGCAAGAGTGCGTCCGCGCTTGATTAATATGAGCAACTGCAAAAATGTAGAGTTAGCTGGAGTTACGCTTCGTGATGGTGCATGCTGGAATATTCACATGATCTACTGTGATCATGTTGTAACACACGGATGCACATTTTATTCTCATGGCATCTGGAATGGAGATGGATGGGATCCGGATTCTTCATCGGACTGTGTGATTTTCAATTGTGTATTTAACACCGGAGACGATTCTGTTTCTATCAAGTCAGGCAAAAATCCACAGGGAAATGAAGTGAACATTCCGACAAAAGGTGTTCGTGTGTTTGACTGTCGCTGTACGATGGGTCATGGCATCACGATCGGAAGTGAAATGTCAGGTGGTGTAGAGGATGTAAAAATCTGGGACTGCGATATGGAGGCAGCGCTGTGTGGTTTTGAGATCAAGGGTACAGCAAAGCGCGGCGGATATGTAAAGGAAATTCATGTATATGACAGCGTATTTCCACGTGTTCTGATGCACAGCGTTGGCTACAATGATGACGGCATTGCAGGACCAGACCAGCCGTATTTTAGTGACTGTACATTTGATAATCTTCGATTGACTGGCATCTATCAGGATCACGAAGCAAAATGGCATGAGTGCGATGCAATTGAACTATGTGGTTTTGATAAGATTGGACATGAGATTAAGCATGTTAAGTTTTCTAATATTCGTTTTGGAAAAGAAAAATCAGATACTGCTGGTCATATTTCAATTAAGCGATGTGAGGATGTGTCGCTAAACTTTTAAGATAACAGAAGGGAAGATGCAGAATAATGAGAGAAGAAAAGCTAATCAATCGTGGATGGCAGTTTGCACTTTTGCCATGCACACCAATTGATGCAAAGACAGCAAAGAAAAAAGAATTACAAAGAAAACAGTCAGGGGAAGATGTTCGCACAGAGTTGGAAAACTTGCAATTTGCAGAAGTTGATCTTCCACATGACTGGGCAGTAAGCAGGCCATTTAATAAAGTAATGGAAGATGGAATGTCACAGGGCTTTCGTGACCGCTGGGGAATTGGCTGGTATAAGAAGACTCTGAATATTGAGGAAAAGAATAAAGGTAAACGTTATCTTCTTTACTTTGGCGGTGTGTATGAAAACGCAGTGCTTTGGGTAAATGGTATGAAAATTGGCAGTCATAAATATGGCTATAGTTCATTTAAAATGGATATTACAGAAGCTGTGCAGAGTGGTGATAATGAGCTGTTGATGCGTGTTGATAATTCTGTTTCACCAGCAGACCGCTGGTACAGCGGATGCGGAATTTACCGCGACGTGACACTTCGTATTGTTCCAGAAAATCATCTTGATTTGTGGAATATTCAAGTACATAGCAAAATAGAAAAAATCGCAGAAACAGAATGTGCAAAGGATTCAAAAGAAACAGAGAGTGCTGCAAAATTCACTGCCGCCATTCAGGTCGAGACTGGACAGAGCAGTGCTGTGCAGGGAATTTTACGTCTGATTCAAAATAAAGAGAATGAGTCATTGGAAAATGAAGTTTTCATTGCAGAGGGAGCGAATGGAATGCTTACCTTCTATATTAAAGATGCAAAGCTTTGGTCAGCAGAAAATACGAATCTTTATCGTTTGACTGTTTCTACAGAAAGCGATAGTGTATCACTTGTAATAGGTCTTAGAGAGGTGATATTTGATGCGAAGAAAGGAATGTTTGTAAATGGTGTTCCAACCAAGTTGAAAGGTGTTTGTCTGCATCAAGAGGCAGGCTGCCTTGGAACAGCTGTGACAAAAGAAATTTGGAGAGAGCGTCTTACTCATTTAAAGAAGCTTGGCTGCAATGCAATACGTGCAGCACATCACACCTACTCAGAGGAATTTCTTGATCTGTGCGATGAGATGGGCTTTTATGTATATGAGGAATGTTTTGATAAATGGAAGGGCGGACTGTATGGACGCTACTTTGACAAAAACTGGGAATCAGATGTTGAAGCAATGGTAAAGCGTGACCGTAACCGCGCCTGCATCGTGATATGGGGTGTTGGAAATGAAGTTGAAAATCAGGGACAGGATTCTATGCTTGCGATTTTAAAACAGCTGTCCGATAAGGTTCGTAGCCTCGACTCATCGCGTCCAATCACATATGCAATGAATCCTCATTTTAAGCGGGAGAGCAATGTTGATTTGAGTAAGATCAAAGATATTCAGCAGTTTGTTGACGAAGTCAGCGACACAGAGATTTACGATGCTAAGGAGCGTGTCAGCCGCATTGCAAAGATCGCAGAAATTGTCGATATCATTTCATGTAATTATCAGGAGCAGTGGTATGAGTTGATTCATGAACAGATTCCAAATAAGTTGATTTTAGGAACCGAGGTATATGAATATTTTTGCGGTCATTATGATCAAATGCAAAACTTTACAGAACAGATTCCGTCAGCAATTCCTTTTGAGTACGATTATTGTATAGGAAGCTTTATCTGGACAGGATATGATTATCTTGGCGAGTCTATGGGGTATCCTGCAAAGGGCTGGAGTGGTGCACCGATTCGCACAAACAATGAGTATCGTCCAGTTGCTTATATGTTAAAGAGCATCTGGAGTGAAGAACCTGTTGTTCATTTTTCTGTTATGGATTACTCCCTTGACGATGAAGGAGTAAAGGAGCATTGGGACAGTCCAATCTATGCAGATCATTGGCATTTCCCACAATTCAGAAAGACGTTGATTCCGTATATGATTGCGTCAAATTGTGATGAGGTTCATTTGTTCTTGAATGGAAAGCAGTTTTTCATTCCGCGCCCATCTGAGTGCAAAAACGGTATCATTACAGGATTTTTGCCATGGCAACCGGGAACGGTTACGGTCGTTGGTTATCAAAATGGCAAAGAGGCTTGCCGCCATGAAGTGGTGACACCAGGTATGGCAGTCGCACTGGCATTTGACCAGGAGTGTGATCATAAGGAATGCGTAAGTACTGTAAATTTGGGTATACCAGAGAAGAAACAGCACTTATTGCTGACAGTTCGTGCTGTGGATGAAAATGGTAATTCGTGTTTCCGTGAGAGCGGCAAGGTTCACTTTGCAGTAGAGGGAGCAGCGAAGATAGTTGGTGTTGATAATGGTGATATTTGCAGCAATGAGCCATATCAGGAAGACAGTGTTCATTTGTATCATGGCTGTGCAAGCGTAATGCTTGAACTTTATTGCAAGCCAGGAAGAGTAAGTGTGCATGCGTTCGGAGATGGACTGCGTCAGGCACAGACCATCATTGAAGTGTGCGAGAAATAATAAAAGTAAGAAGATGAGAATGGAGGAGAGACAAAATGAATATGCCAACAGTTGGATGTGTAGGTGAATCGATTATTGGAAATGATGAGCGAGGCTTATGGTTTTTAAGCCATAAGGATGACCCATCGCAGATGAACTGGGTTGAAGGTGAAAAGTGCTGGGGAAGTGTAAAAGTTCCAATGGGATTGAATGTTACAAGAACATTGTCTGTTTTGGAAAATGGAGAATTAGAGGAATGCTACACATTTGAAAATGTATCAGGGGAACCTCTTTTTATCAAGGAGAAGGATGCATATATCTATGTGCCATTTAATGACAGCTATGAAAAGGCAGAGGTTGGTCTTGAGAAGCGCTGTAATGCACATCTGTTTATCGGCGAAAATGCTACTTATGTGATGGCACTTCGCCAGGGAGGAAGAGCGCCACATCTGGGACTTGTATTAACAAAGGGAAGCATCATAGGCTATGGTGTGGAACGTGATTTTTCAGCTAGAAGCGAAGATCGCGGTGATTTTCTCTTTTATCCAAAACTTGGTGTATTTGAGCCAGGTGAGAAGAAGGAGATTCGTTGGAAGCTTTTTTGGCATCAGGGCAAGGATGATTTTTACAACAGACTTTTAAATGAGGATGAATTCTTGCTTGTGAAGGCAGAGCAGATGACATGCATTCAGGGAGAAAACTTTGAATTTTGTGTCCAGACAAAAAATAAAGAAATGGCGCAGAAGCTTTTTGTAAAATTCAATGAAAAAGAAATTAAACATGTTCGCATTGATGAGACGAATGATAAATATTCACAACCTGCTTATTCTGTCTGGTATCAGTATCCAGCAGAAAAAGAAGGAGAGTATCGCTTTGATATTTGGTCAGGAGAAAAGCATACGCATGCTCTCTTTTACTGCAGTGCATCAGTAGATATACTTTTGACGCGCAGAAGTCAATTCCTTGCAACAAAGCAGCAGTATAAAAAAGAAGGCAGTGCATTAGACGGTGCGTATCTGATATATGACAGCGAGGAGGATGCACTTTATTATAGTCACAAAGCTGATCATAATGGAGGACGTGAGCGTTTGGCAATGGGCATAATAATGGCACAATATCTTAAGCGTCATCCTGAAGATGCGAAGTGTATGGAAAGCTTGAATGCGTACGAAAGATATGTATACCGCGAATTGTATGATGAGAATACTGGTGTGGTATATAACGATATCAATCGAAATAATGACTGGCATCGTCTCTATAATTATCCGTGGGTGGCAAATTTCCAGATTGCATTGTATCGTTTAAAGAAGGACGTGCGTTATCTGTTAAATGCCTATAAGACAATGATGGGATATTATCGCTCAGGTGGTGAACATTTCTATGCCATTGGAATTGAAGCGTATGAATTAAAGACACTTCTTGACGAGGCGGGATTTGAAGCACAGTCAGAAGCATTTACACAAGCATTTTTAAATCATGCTGATCAGCTTACGCAGACTAGCGTCAATTATCCAACTTCAGAGGTAAAATATGAGCAGAGCATTGTTGCACCAGCGGTAAGTTGTCTGCTGCAGGCCTACCAGATAAGCGGGGAGCAAAAATATCTTGAAGAAGCAAGAAAACAATTAAAACTTTTGGAGCTGTTTAATGGAAAACAAGCCGATTATCACTTGTTTGAGAATGCGATTCGTCATTGGGACGGTTATTGGTTTGGAAAATATGAGTGCTATGGCGATACGTTTCCACATTATTGGAGTACACTCAGCGGTGATGTATTTGCAAGTTACGCACAGATTACGGGAGACAAATCATATGAGCATAAGGCAAAGGCTTCACTTCGAGGTTGTCTGAATCTGTTCTTTATAGATGGCATGGCATCCTGCGCGATGGTCTATCCAGATACAGTAAATGGCAAAAAGGCACATTACTATGATCCATGGGCAAATGATCAAGATTGGGCATTGTATTATGCAGTGAAGTGGGCGCTTGATTTGTAAACATAAGTGTGTTATCATTCCAATAAATAGCAAAGCGATTTAATTTGCGAAAGATTGGAGTGAAGAATATGACAACGAGAGAAGAAGCTTTGGCGTTTGGCCTGTCTTATCCAGATACTTGTCAGGATGCACCGTTTCATGATCCTAATTGGCAGTTAGTGCGGATTAAGAGCAGCAAAAAAGTTTTCTTGTGGACTTATGAGAAAGATGGCTATATAAATTTAAATGTAAAGGCAGACCCCGAGTGGCGTGACTACTGGAGGTCTGCCTTTGCGTCCGTAACAGCAGGATATCATTTGAATAAGGAGCATTGGAGTACGATTATTTTAGATGGAACGGTACCAGATGATGCCATTAAAAATATGATTGACGAGAGCTACCGTATGGTGACAGACAGCCCGACAAAGCGTATCTACGAGGCTGTAAAGAAGATTCCCAAAGGCAAGGTGGCAACATACGGACAGGTTGCCCAAATGGCAGGAAATCCGCGTATGGCAAGAGCCGTTGGAAATGCACTCCACAAAAATCCAGATCCATCTACCATACCGTGTCATCGTGTTGTCAATTCAAAAGGTGAGTTGGCAGGTGAATTTGTGTTTGGCGGCCCAGGTGTTCAGGCATCACGTCTGGCAGCGGAAGGCGTGATGAGCGAAGATGGAAAAATTGATTTGAAAAAATATGGAATGACACTGATGAAAGGCAGGCAATAACTATGAATGGAATATCCGAAGAAAAATACACACATATTGATGAGATTAAGGAGCAGACAAAAGCAGTATTTGATGAACTGATGGAACAGGCAAAATTGGAAGAGGGCGATATCTTAGTAGTTGGATGCTCTTCAAGTGAGATCGCAAGTCATAGAATTGGCTCATATTCAAGTGCAGAGATTGGAGAAGCAGTGGCACAAACATTTCTTAACTGCTGCAAGGAAAAGAAGATTTATTTGGCAGCTCAGTGCTGTGAACATTTGAATCGTGCAATCATCATTGAGAAGGCAGCAGCAAAAGAATATCGCCTTCCAATGGTAAATGTAGTGCCAAAGTTAAAAGCAGGCGGTTCATTTGCGACGGCTGTTTATGCTGCACTGCAGGCACCTGTGGCAGTAGAGGCAATTCAGGCTCACGCTGGAATTGATATTGGCGATACACTAATTGGCATGCATCTTCGTCCAGTTGCTGTTCCAGTGCGTATCGGCACAAAGCACATTGGAGAGGCACATGTGGTTTGCGCACGCACGAGATTAAAGTTTATAGGCGGTGAGCGTGCAAGTTATCTTGAAAATGAAAAATAAGGAGAAGTGCGATGACAGAACAACAGTTAAAAGATCTTCTGGCAGACATGAGTCTGGAGGAGAAAATTGGTCAGATGGTGCAGCTGACGGCAAATTTTTATGGAACGGATATGCTCATTACAGGTCCGATGGGAAGCGCAAAAATCGAGCCAGAGGATATGAAGCTTTGCGGAACAATTCTCGGAACAAGTGGTGCAGCAAAGTTAAAGGAGATTCAGGACAATGCAATGGCCACGCAGCCACATCACATTCCAATGCTGTTTATGCTTGATGTAATCAATGGATTCCAGACAATTTTCCCAATTCCACTGGCTCAAGGCTGCAGCTTTGAACCAGAGATTGCTAGAAAGGGCGCGCAGATAGCGGCAAAGGAGGCAGCGGCATCGGGTCTTCATGTGACATTTGCGCCAATGGCAGATCTGGTGCGAGATGCACGCTGGGGAAGAGTTATGGAGTCACCTGGGGAGGATCCATATCTGAACTATTGTTTTGCAAAGGCGATGACAGAGGGCTTTCAGGGTGAAACGCCAGAGAATTTAAAAGAAAAGGGAAACATTTCAGCTTGTTTGAAGCATTTTGCTTGCTACGGCTATCCAGAGGGTGGTCGTGAGTATGACAATGTGGAGCTGTCAGAGCGCACCTTACGTCAAGATTATTTGAGCGGCTATCAGGGTGCTGTGGATGGCGGCTGCCGTATGGCAATGACTTCATTTAATACGTTGAATCGTGTGCCGTCAACTGCAAATAAGTGGCTGATGCGAAAGGTATTAAGAGAAGATTTAGGCTTTGATGGTGTTTTAATCTCTGACTATTCAGCAGTAGAAGAATTGATTCCACATGGTATCGCAGAGGATAAGAGAGAAGCAGCAAGGCTTGCCATTGAGGCAGGCGTGGATATCGATATGATGTCGGATGTATATCTTCATTACTTAAAAGAGCTTGTAACATCTGGAGAGGTAGATGAAACACTTGTGAATGAGGCGGTGCTTCGTATTCTTAAACTAAAAAATGATCTTGGCCTTTTTGAGAATCCATATAAGGATGCAAGTGAGGAGGACGAGAAAAATCTGATCTTATGCGATGCACATCGTGCAGCAGCGCGTGAGGCAGCATCAAAAACATTTGTCCTTTTGAAAAATGAAAATAAAACATTGCCGCTTTCTGAACAGGAAGTTGCAGATGTTTTGTTCGCAGGTCCATATGTGGATACCAGAGCGCTTTGCGGTGCGTGGTCGTTCCCTGCAACTTACGACAATATAAAAACAGTACAGGAATGCATACAGGAGCATATAGGAAATGCTTGTCATTTTATGAAGGGCTGCAGCATGTTCTATGATAAGGAAGTAATTCGTGATTATGTGGAGGAAGGCATGACGCCAGATGAAGCAGAAGCGTCAATTGAGCAGACTGTACAGGCTGCAAAATCTGCATCAAAGGTGGTATTATTTTTGGGCGAATCGTTCCGTCAGACTGGAGAGGGCGCAAGCAGAACTTGTATCACATTGCCAGAGATTCAGATGGAACTTCTAAAAAGGGTTTCGGCAGTTAACAATAATGTAATCGTTGTTTTGTTTGCCGGACGTCCAATCGAGGTCGCTTTGATTGAATCGCTTGCAAAGGCTGTTTTGTATGTGTGGATGCCAGGAACAGAAGGAGCTGTAGCGATTACTGACGTATTATTTGGAGTAAAAGAACCAACAGGTCGTCTTGCTATGAGCTTTCCAAATGTCTCCTCGCAGGAGCCTCTGTATTATAATCGGTTTCAAGGGGGCCGACCGCGAAATCCGGGTGATCCTAAGGCATTTTGCATAGGCTATATTGATACAGAGTACCGTCCGCTGCATTCATTTGGCTATGGATTGTCATACACCACATTTTCTTATTCACCGGTAACTGTCATTAAGCGGGAAACAAATACGAAAGCAAATGAGGCAGAAGCAGCATGGGTGGCATCAGTTATGGTAACTAATACAGGCGACCGTGAGGGAACGGAAACTGTTCAGCTTTACATACGTGATGTGAGCGGCAGTGTGGTGCGCCCAGTACGTGAATTAAAAGGCTTTGAGAAGATTACACTAAAGCCAGGTGAGAGCCGTGAGGTGTCGTTTGAGATCATCGAGCCTATGCTTCGTTTTTGGCGGATCGATATGACGTATGGCAGCGAGCCGGGAAAGTTTGAAGTGTACATTGGTGGAGACAGTACAACAGAGAATAAAGCAGAGTTTGACGAAGTTTGAATGATTATGACTGCAAAACAAGAAAAACAATCTAAAATTCTGCAAAAATGCAAAGAATCGAGTGCAAACGAGCATGAAAATAATTCAATACGGAATCAATGATTAAATGATGATGAAGAGAAAAGTATCAAAGTGCATAAAAAAGAAAAAAGAAAATGAGGTTTTTGGATAAAAAAGGCAAATAATGCAAAAAAATAGGTTAACCGGTTGATTTGACAAAATAAAGACAATGTGCTATAAGTATGTCAATGCAGTGAACCGGTACGCTGCAGAGGGTAACAAAAAGACAAAGACATCACCGATATTGAAGGGAGTGAAAGCAGTGTTTACAAGAGAAATTCATTTATCTCGGGAAACAGTCCAGGACTTTGTGTCAGAGGCAAGCAAATGTGACTTTGACGTAGACTTAGGTTATAACCGTATTGTTGTAGATGCAAAATCAATTATGGGTGTTTTCAGCCTTGATTTGACCAGAAGCTTAACTGTCAGATACCCACTGAAAGATGACCAGTTCGAAGTAGCGTTAAATCGTTTTGCACTGAACTAAAATATGAGACAAAGCCGGCCTGACCGGTACAATAGACTGCCGCATGCGGAAGAAATTCCGTGTGCGGCTTTTTTTTGCCGCAATATTGGCTTATCTATGAACTGTAACATAAAAGTCGAAATATGCGAGAAAATTTGCGTGAAAAAGCACCATATATGGAGTATGATGTAACCATAAAGTTTCCATAAAATGGCAGGAGACCAAAATTGACATAATAGGCAAGGCAGCAGAAAGGGAGGAACTTAGATGGTATATCATGAGCAAAAAGAACAAGACTGGAGAGAGCAGGCAGCCGCACTTCAAAAACGTCTTGATTATTATGAACAGGAGAATGCCAGACTGCAGCTTCAAAATGAGGCATTGCATGAGACTGCGTGGCAGCTAATCCAGAGGATTCGGACGCTTGAAAGAAAAAAATAAAAAACAATACTGAAAATAATAGTAAAAACTGCAACATTTTGCGAGAAATAAAAAAAAAGGACTAGACGAACAGCGCATTTTGTGAGAAAATAGAAGTGTATGAGGTATACTGCGTTTTGCAGCCTGGTATGCCGAAGACACATATTGAAGATATGGCTGTAATTGTTGATCAGCAGTCGGCAAAGCCATAATCAGCACCTTTTTAGGTGCAACATACAGAACTGAAAGGAGTTTTTGCAATGGTTATTTCACGTGAAGTTGAAGAGATGTGCGTTGTAAAGCAGGGCGTTCATCATGGTGCTGCTCCGATTCCGGAGGAAGCAAAGTGGGTGCAGGCAAAGGAAGTGAAAGACATTTCCGGTTTCACACACGGAGTTGGCTGGTGTGCTCCTCAGCAGGGCGCATGTAAGCTGTCCCTCAATGTTAAGGAGGGTATCATTCAGGAGGCTCTCGTTGAGACCATCGGATGTTCCGGTATGACCCATTCCGCAGCTATGGCAGCTGAAGTTCTTCCGGGTCTGACTGTTATGGAAGCACTGAATACAGACCTTGTTTGTGATGCAATCAATACCGCTATGAGAGAGCTGTTCTTACAGATCGTTTATGGTCGTTCCCAGAGTGCATTCTCTGAGGATGGACTGGCTGTAGGTGCAGGTCTTGAGGATCTTGGAAAGGGTCTTCGTTCTCAGGTTGGTACAATGTACGGTACTCTTCAGAAGGGACCTCGTTACCTTGAGATGGCAGAGGGCTATGTAACCGGTATCGCTCTGGATGCAGAGGATCAGATTATTGGTTATCAGTTCGTAAGCCTTGGAAAGATGACTGATTTCATTAAGAAGGGCGACGATCCGAATACTGCATGGGAGAAGGCAAAGGGTCAGTACGGCCGTGTTGCTGATGCAGTTAAGATCATTGACCCAAGAAAAGAATAATACAGGAGGTAACGAAAATGGCTTTATTTGAGTCCTATGAGAGACGTATTGACCAGATCAATGCGGTTCTGAATAGCTATGGTATCGCTTCTATCGAAGAGGCAGAGAAGATTACAAAGGATGCAGGACTGGATGTATATGCTCAGATCAAGGGTATCCAGCCGATCTGTTTTGAGAATGCTTGCTGGGCTTACACCGTTGGTGCAGCAATCGCAATCAAGAAGGGCTGCCGTAAGGCTGCTGACGCTGCAGCTGCTATCGGTGAGGGTCTTCAGTCCTTCTGTATCCCGGGATCTGTTGCAGATACCCGTAAGGTAGGTCTTGGACACGGAAACCTTGGCAAGATGCTTCTGGAAGAGGAGACTGAGTGCTTCTGCTTCCTGGCAGGTCATGAGTCTTTCGCAGCAGCTGAGGGTGCTATCGGTATCGCAGAGAAGGCAAACAAGGTTCGCCAGAAGCCTCTTCGCGTTATCTTAAACGGTCTTGGAAAGGATGCTGCACAGATCATTTCCCGTATCAACGGATTTACATATGTAGAGACTGAGTACAATCCATACAACAACGAAGTAAAGGAAGTATTCCGCAAGTCATACTCTGAGGGACTTCGTGCAAAGGTTAACTGCTACGGTGCAAACAGCGTACCGGAAGGTGTTGCTATCATGTGGAAGGAGAATGTAGACGTTTCCATCACTGGTAACTCCACAAACCCGACTCGTTTCCAGCATCCAGTTGCAGGTACCTACAAGAAGGAGCGTATCGAGGCTGGTAAGAAGTACTTCTCCGTAGCATCAGGTGGTGGTACAGGACGTACTCTGCATCCAGATAACATGGCAGCAGGTCCGGCTTCCTATGGTATGACCGATACTTTAGGCCGTATGCATTCTGATGCACAGTTTGCAGGTTCCTCTTCAGTTCCGGCTCACGTAGAGATGATGGGTCTGATCGGTGCAGGAAACAACCCGATGGTTGGTATGACTGTAGCTGTAGCTGTTTCCATCGAGGAAGCTGCTAAGGCTGGTAAGTTCTAATTTTTCAAGGAAAATCAAAGAAAATCGGAACCAAAGAAAACAACAAAACGTGTCAAATAACGGTCGGTTAGTACACCGTTAGTACACCGAAAAGGCGTATATCTGAATAAGGTATACGCCTTATTTTTGTGCTTGCTTACTCGAATGATAGGGGAGAAAAAATCTCCCTAATTTTTAATAGCCTTACAAAAGAGCCATTTTGTCCGTTTACAGAAAAGATCAAAGGCTTTATAATTTTTGTAAAGGACTAAAGTCCTGTAAGCTAGTTGAAAGGAAGTGGGTATATGAGCAAAAGAAAAAAGCAGTGCTTGCAGTGGGACTTGTTCTGGCAGCTTTTTTGATTGGAGCGATCATCTTCTATATGCATTTTATTATGAATGCAGGACAGACCATCGAGACGCTGCAAAAGCTGGTGGCAGGAAATGGCTATGATATTACAGCGGATTGCGCGATGACATTTGAACCATCAGATCAGCTAAAGCCAGTAACAGATCTTGTTCAGGAACTTCTAAACACCGATTCACTTACAGCAAAATTTACCGCAACAGGTGATAGTGCACAAAAAAATTTAAAATTGCAGCTAAAGGAAAATATAACAGATAAGCAGACTGCATTAACGACGTTTTATCTGGTGGATGGAAAATGTTATTTTGGGATAGACTCAATTATATCTGCACTTGCAGGTGATGAGATTGACAAAAATTTTCTATTAAAAGTAGCATACAATGGATGGATTAAAGATCATTGTGTTACACTAGAGCAGTTTACTAGCTTGGTATACGATCTTACAGGCGTAACAGTCGAGAATCAGTTAAAAATGCCAGGTGGAATGGATGCAGTGCTGTTTTTAGCTGAACCAGATCATTTATTTGATCCAAAGCTTTGGTCAGCCGTAAAGGTGAGTGGCAAGAATGATGGAGCGTCCGAGTTTACAATCGATGCTGATTATTTTGCACAGCTTGTAGGAATCCAGCCAAAGCAGGCAGATGCTAAGCTGTCATTTTTTGTAGACAAAGAAGATAACTATACGTTTACTCTTACAATAACCATTTCAGATGATGATGGAAATTGTCTTCAGACAGAAGTACATGCAGCGGCAAATAAACTAGACGAGCAAAATACGATAACAGCGCCGAAACTGTTGCTGACTGATGAACAGATAGAGCAGCTAAAGGATCTTGCAGAGCCATTTATTGACAGCATAAAGAAATAAAGAAAAAGAGCAAAATCAAAAGAAAAGAGCAGCAGAACAAATAGAAATAAACAGAAAAAGCAAAAAACAATTAGGAAGAGCAATAAGGAGGCAAATTATGTGTACAGCAGCAACCTATAAGACAAAGGACTTTTATATGGGAAGAACACTTGATTATGAGTGTTCTTATGGAGAGGAAGTAACGATAACACCGCGTGGTTATACATTTATGATGCGCCACGGAAAGCCATATCAGACAAAGTACGCATTGATCGGTATGGCACATGTGGCAGGCGAGTATCCACTGTATTATGATGCGATTAATGAAAAGGGTCTTGGAATGGCAGGTCTTAATTTTGTCGGCAATGCATTTTATACAGAACCGGCAGAGGGAAAAGACAACGTGGCACAGTTTGAATTGATTCCGTGGATTTTAGGTCAGTGCACGAGCGTAAAAGAGGCAAGAGTACTACTTGAACGCATTTGCATTACAAATATTTCTTTTCATGAATCAATGCCGGTGTCATCACTTCACTGGATTATTGCAGATCAAGATGAGGCAATTACGTTAGAGTCTGTACGTGAGGGCATTAAGATCTATGACAATCCAGTTGGTGTTTTAACAAATAATCCGCCGTTTGACAGACAACTGGCTGGTTTAAATCGCTATATGGGCCTTTCAGCAAAACAGCCGAAGAACACATTTGGCGGAGCTAATGAGCTGCCGCTTCAGGCTTACAGCCGTGGAATGGGTGCGCTTGGTCTTCCGGGTGATCTTTCATCAGAATCTCGTTTTGTTCGTGTTTCTTTTGTGAAGATGAATTCACTTTCAGGTGATTCGGAGTCAGAGAGTGTGAGCCAGTTTTTCCATATCCTTGGTTCTGTAGATCAGCAAAGAGGATGTTGTGAAGTTAAGGAAGGTGCATATGAGATTACTATTTACACCTCTTGCTGTAATGCTTCAAAGGGAATTTATTATTATACAACATATGAGAATCATCAGATTACAGCAGTGGATATGAATAAGGAAGATTTGAACGCAAAAAAACTGATCCGCTTCCCACTTGTGTGTGGTGAGCAGATAAGATGGCAAAACTAAATATAAATTTTTAATAGTTAAATATCAGGAGAGCAGCATGCGGTCGTTGTCAAGCTGCTTTCCAACACCTTCCTTGAAGCGCTCAAGCAGATCATTTACGGTAAGCTTTGAGCGCTCTTCATTTGCTGTATCGAAAATGATGTGTCCGCTGTTCATCATAAAGGTACGATTGCCAAGTTCAAGAGCTGACTGCATGTTATGTGTGATCATCATGCAAGTTAAATGGTGCTCAGCAATAATAGACTTGGTTAGATTTAGCACCTTCTCGGCAGTGCCAGGATCAAGAGCTGCAGTATGCTCATCAAGAAGCAGCAGCTTTGGAGGGTTGATGGTCGCCATTACAAGAGTAAGAGCCTGACGCTGTCCGCCAGAGAGAAGTCCGACAGGCTGATGCATGCGATCTTCAAGTCCCATATTCAAAGGACGGAGCTTTTCACGAAACAGTTCCTTTTCTTTTTTGCTTACGTGAGAGAGCCAGCCGCCTTTTGAACCTGCGAGAGCCATATTTTCTTCAATGGTCATGCCAGGAGCAGTGCCGCTCATGGGATCCTGAAACAGATGACCGATTTTTTTTGCTCGTATATAGTCTGGCTGAAGTGTTATATCCTCGCCGTCAAGAATGATCTGTCCCTCATCAGTGTAGAAGGTACCGCAGATTGCATTAAACAGCGTAGATTTACCAGCACCGTTTGCACCGATGATGGTAACAAAATCGCCTTCATTTAAATTTAAAGAAAGTTTATCAAGGGCTTTTTTTTCATTTACTGTGCCAGGATTAAAGGTTTTCGAAACATTTTTTAGTTCAAGCATAGCTTACAAATGCCTTTCCGTAGCCTGCTTTGCAGTCAGGTACAAATTATCTATTATTTTTTGAATGAGTTAGTCGGCGCTTCATCATTGGGAGCTGTGTCTTCAAATATGGGAAAGACAGTGCAATGACGACAATGATAGAAGATACCAGCTTGAGCATGAATGCCGGAAGATGGAAACGAAGTGCGATGGTGTAGACAAGGCGGAAAATAAAGGAACCGAGTACGACACCAACGGCACGTGTAACAATTTTTCCGCGTCCGAGGATTGTTGCACCAATTAACAGTGAGGCAAGTGCAATCGTAACCATACCAGAGCCAATGTCGATGTTGACGGATTTCTGATATTGAGCAAGCAGACAGCCTGACAAACCGGTAAATGCATTAGCAACACAAAGACCAACAATGGTGGTAAAAACAGTATTAATAGAAGAAGATTTTACCATGATCGGGTTGTTTCCAGTTGCACGGATTGCAAGACCAAGACGGGTACCAAGAAACAATGTCAGCAGCGCAACGACAAGAATAACTGCAATCAGTGCCACAATCAGTTTATAATAGCTGGCAAGCGGCGTGCCCGAGAGGAGTCCTTTCATCATTGTAAATACCGTCACAGTTTTGTTCATATTTAAAAGAGAGGAACCGCCCATAACGGCAATGTTGACAGAGTAAAGACCAGTATTGACTACAATACCGGCAAGCAGACTGTTAATGCCAAATTTTGTCTGCAATGTGCCGGTGACAAAACCGGATAGAATACCGGCCCCCATAGCAGCAAGAATTGCTAAAAATGGATGACCCATCAGTGCAATCTGAGCGCCGACTGCGGCGCCCAGAGTAAAACATCCATCTGTAGAAAGATCACAGACATTTAACATGGAATAGCTTAAAAATAATGCAAGAACTGTAAGGGAACAGATTAAACCAAGTTCAAGAGCAGTCTGTCCCAGTGACAATAATGTTTGAATATCCACGAGAAAACCCCTTTGATTTTTATTACTAAAATTTATTTTTCCTGAGCCTCTGTAGATTCTTCTTCAGTCTCAGTTTCACTTTCTGATTCTTCTTCAAATTCTTCTGCAGTCTCGATGCCCTTTACAGCAGTGCAGAGTGGCTCAAATGTCTTACTGATTTCATCGAAGTCATAGCCTAACTGATCGCATACTTCGGTGTTGATAGTTGCAATACCATTGTCAAATGTCATGACAGGTGTTTTTGCAGGTTCTTCACCGTCAACTAAGATGCTGTTAATCATGTTTGCTGTCTCAACACCTAAATTAATATAGTCAACGCCATATCCACAGAAAGCACCGTTTAATGCGAAAGAATCAGCGCCTGCGTAATGCGGAATGCCAGCTTCTGCTAATTCCTCATAGATGGAAAGTTCAGCTGTCATGATAGTGTTGTCAGATGGTGTAAAGACTGCGTCAGCACCGTCTGCGATGATAGAATCAACTGCTAACATAACTTCGTCAACTGTTGTTCCAGTGTATTCTGTGTAATCAACGCCCTTATCGTCGAGGTATTTCTTAGCTTCTTCGATTGCAGTTGTGGAAGAATCCTGACCCTGATCATATAGAAGGGCGATATGATCGGCTTCTTCATCAGCAGCAAATAAAAGATCCATAACAGAAGTTGTGTCTAAGTAGTCAGAAGTACCAGTGATATTTGCACCAGGCTCTTCCATGGACTCTACAAGTCCGGTAGAAACTGGGTCAGATACAGCTGCAAAAACAACAGGAATCTCGTTGTCTTCGGTAGCTGCCTGCATTGCCATGGCAACAGGGGTGGCAACACCAACCATCAAATCCACGTCATCTGCGATGAAGTTTGCAATGATCTGATCAAGAACAGTGGCATCAGCCATACAATTTTCTGTTGTGACTTCAAAAGAAACAGCACCGTCAGAATCTTTTTCAATTTTTTCAAGCTGCTTTTCAATATTAGAAACGATCTGGTTTAAAGAAGCGTCATCAACATAGTTGCAGATACCAATCTTAAATGTTTGGGCATCGCTATTGTCGGATGCAAATACAGGTGCAGATGCAATGGTGCTCATGCTCATTGCAGAAATCAGTGCGGCACAGGTTAAATAATTTTTTCTCATAATAGTGTTCTCCTTTTGATGAATAAAATTTGTAGGATGCCAGGGGCAAAAGCCTAAAAACAACGGAGCAATTCGTAGGCATCAGTTAGTGAGTTAGATAGATCGGGAGAAAGAAATTTTGGTAACAAAAAAAGCCCTATCCCAATCCTAATGGGACAAGACTGTTAATCCTGCGGTGCCACCCATATTGATGCTAATGCATCCAACTCAACTCGCACATTCATGTGAAAAATCTGCACAACTATGCGATACGCAACGGATAACGGGCTGCGCGCCCCGTCGGCTGCTACTAACGAAAATCGCGTTCGGCCGCCCTCATAAGCCCATTCATCATAATTTGTGCTGCTACTTTCCACCAACAGTAGCTCTCTGTGAACACGCAACCATGACTACTTACTCTTAATCACAGGTTTCTTGTTTGAACGTAGTTTACTTCAATAATGTAAAGTTGTCAAGAGAAAAATAAAAATTTACCAAAAAAATAAAATTAGCTTTTTTTTACTTGAACAAATTGTTCATAATGTGATATAATAAAAGTGACGCACATATGAGAAGGGGAAGAAAAACAAATCAGATAACCAAAGTTATCAAATTTTTAATTTTAGGAGGACGAGATATGAAAAGAAAATTTGCGGTAATTATGAGTGCGGCGTTGGCTGCGGGAAGTACAATGCCAGTAATGGCAGAAAGTGAAACAGCGTTTACACCATCTACATATGTAGGCGAGTTTTCTCTTACAGCAGATGGCGAGTCTATGCTTTTTTCCATAACTGCAGAGCAGTTTGCAGAGGATGGCGTTAGTGTTTCAGCAAATGTTACGCTTCCGCCATCTGTTACAGGAGAAGAGGCTGATACAGTCTATGGTCTTAATGATGTACTTCGCGTTGTTTCTGGTGATCTTTATATTAATGTCGCTGAAATTGCAAGTACATATGGTGAATTGTTAGGTTCTGATATCAGCTCAATGCTTCCAATGTTTGGTATTGATCAGGATTGGGTTGAGATTCCGGCAATTGATTTTGCAGCAGTAGAGACTGAAGCAGAGACTGATTTTGATGTAGATTCTATGATGAATGATTTTACTGCACTGGCAGAAAATTTTGATATTCAGACGGCAGAAGATGGCTCTACTACAATTACATTTGACGGACCGGCAATTGTAAACACTGTTAAGGCAGTTGAGAATGTAGTTGATAATGCTATGTCAGTATTATTATCACAGGTTCAGGGAACAGATGCATCACAGCTTGTAACAGTATTTGATGATTATCTTCAGGCAGCAGCAGAGGGAGTCAACATGGCTTCACCAGATGTTTCTGTTGAAGATGCAAAGGGAATGATTGTTGATATGATGAATTCTCTGGTTGAGGAGATGGTATCTTCATTTGATGTAACACCACTTCAGACAGAAGATGGCAGCAAGCTTTCAGATCAGATTCAGCAGATGCTTGATGAGGGTGCTACTATAAACGGTACAGCTACAGTAAATGCAGATGGTACTATGACAGAAAATGTTACTGTTGTAAATGGTGAGTCAACTGTTGTGGTTGATATGTCCTTTGATGGTACAGCCTTTAACTATGTTGTAACAGAGGACGGAACTGAGATCATGAATGCAAACGGAACAATTACCGCACAGGATAATGATTTTGGTATGGATATGACTGCTACAGCGGATGGCGAGACAGTAAATATGAATGTTGCACTGACATTACTTGACAATGGACTGAGCATTGCTCTGACAACAAATGATGGAAACGAAGAAGTTTCTATGGCTGGCAGCTTCACACAGGAAGATGGTGTTACCATTACTGATACAGAGGCACCGACAGCAACACTGCTTCGCGATGTTGTAAAGAATACTGTTGCAATGTTCTATGCTGCACAGGAACCAGTTGAAGAAGAAGAAACAGCTGTAACAGTAGCTGAGTAATTATAAAGTTTGTACATAAGATGGCCTGTCATATTCAAATGGGTATGACAGGCCATATTTGGTTGATGTTCACGAGATATCCAATATTTGCAGCATGCCCGAAGGTGAATGGATTTCACGAGCCGGACACTTGGAGCAGGTCTTTCAAAGTAATGTATAATAAGAAAGAATATAAAAGGAGCCTGCGGAGTTTGGTCCGGCGACGAAACCATTGCACCGAAGGGCATTCGTAACATGATCCGTGAACTGTGATACAGATATTTCTTGCCAATCAAGGGTTTCTATACTATAATAGTTACCGTAACTTTTAACTATTCTAAAAAGGAGGCGAGTATGCCAGATTTAACAGAAGAAGAGAAAAAAATACTGCGCCAGGCATATGAGATAAAAGAAAGAATTAAGGCAGAGGAGCTTGAGGCAGGAGAAGTGTCTGTGGATGAAGCTGTGGATGAAGATTTGTCAACTGACAAATCCATTCAAAGACAAAGAAAACAGACCCGGCCAAAGCCAAATACAAATACAGCAAATGAAACATCACCTGTAGATGAGCGCTCGATTTATGGTCCAGAGGCATCGAATGAAGCTATAAAGAAAGCTCCTGAAATTGAAAAGAAGATGCCAGTGCCGGAAGCAGAAAAAAAGAAACGTCCTAAACAAACAAAACAAAAAGTAAGGGAAACGGTCAAAAAGGCGGAAAAGAAGCCACGAAAAGAAAAAAAGAAAAAGGGCTTTTTACACAAGCTGCTTAAGGTGCTGATCATTATATTGATTATTATGGCTGTGGCGCTTGCCGGTGTTTATGCTTTTTTGCGTACAACCATTGCGCAGACCAATTATAAGCCATATGAGACTTCATATGAAAGACAGTCTGATGTATTGACACAAAAAGGCGTTACCAATATTTTGCTGATTGGAACTGATACTAGAGTAGCAGGTTCAAATGATGCCAGATCAGATGCGATGATTGTTGTGTCGATCAATCCTTATAAAAGAAAGTTTGTTATGACATCTATTATGCGTGACAGCTATGTGACAATTCCAGGGTATGGAGAGAATCGTATAAATGAGGCGTATTCAAGAGGCGGAGCGGCATTGCTGATTCAGACAATTGAAGAAAATTATAAGCTGGGCATTGACTATTATGCGCAGGTTGATTTTTTTAGCTTTGTTGATGTTATTGATGCTTTTGGCGGTGTTACTATCAATGTGGAACAGGCGGAGGTGCAATGGATTAATGGCTATATTGCAGAATACAATCAGGTTAGTGGAGTCGCAGATCGTGATGGCTTTGTGGACGAACAGTTTGCTGGCGGTCAGATTACACTGACGGGAAAACAGGCGCTTGGCTATGCACGAATCCGTAAGATTGGAAATGATTTTGCAAGAACACAGAGACAGAGAACTGTAATGAATGCACTGTTGGAGAAGGTTAAAAAGGCAAATGTAGTTACGATTTATAAAGCAGTAGAATCTATTTTGCCAGATATTTCAACAAATATTTCAGATTCCAAAATGTGCTCACTGCTGATGCAGTCAGTTTTATATCTGAATTATGATATGGTTCAGGCGAGAGTTCCGGCGGACGGCACATGGAGCAATGCAATTATGGGGGCTAATCAGGAAGTTCTGGCTGTTGATTTTGGGGCAAATAAAAGCTATCTGCAATCTACCATCTATGAATAAAAATGATGGAAAAGGAAGGGTTAACAGATTATTATGATGTATGTATTTATTTGCCCAAAGTGCAAAGCAACGCGAATGGTAAGTCTGCTTAGAAAACTGGACTGTCAGTGCTGTTCATCGCCGATGGCTAATTGTGAGCTTGATTATATGGAGTGGATTAATCTCACACCAAAGCAGCGTCAGAAAATGATTGATTTATATCATAATGCAGATCCGGCAAAGCTTTGTTTTCTGCGCCCTATGCCGTTTTATGACAGATGGGAGCGCAATTATTATATGTGATTTCAAAAATGCAGAAGGAAGAGGTGATTATGAAGCATTACGATTATATATTAGTAGGAGCTGGACTTTATTCAGCAGTTATTGCCTGGCATGCAAAGCAAGCAGGAAAGAGCTGCCTTGTGTTAGAAAGACGCAGCCATATCGGCGGAAATATTTACTGTGAAGAGATTGAAGGAATTAATGTTCACAAATATGGTGCTCATATTTTCCATACAAGTGATCGCAAGGTATGGGATTTTGTAAATTCTTTTGTAGAATTTAATCGTTATACAAACAGCCCGGTAGCTAATTATAAGGGTGAGATTTACAATATGCCGTTTAATATGAATACGTTTAGCCGTATGTGGGGAATTAGTACACCACAGGAAGCAAAGGCAATAATTGACAAACAAAAGTCAGAGATTACGGGAGAACCTAAAAATCTTGAGGAACAGGCAATTGCGCTTGTAGGAAGAGATATTTATGAGAAGCTTGTAAAGGGTTATACGGAAAAACAGTGGGGACGCGACTGCAGCGAGCTTCCGAGTTTTATTATAAAGAGACTTCCAGTGCGCTTTACATATGATAATAATTATTTTAATGATTTATATCAGGGAATCCCGATTGGCGGCTATAATAAGTTGATAGATGCATTATTTGAGGGTGCTGATATAAAGACAGGCGTTGATTTCCTTGCAGAAAAGGAAAAATGGATGTCAATGGCTGATAAAGTAGTTTATACAGGAGCAATTGACGAGTATTTTGAGTATTGCTTTGGAAAACTTGAGTATCGTACTGTGCGTTTTGAGACAGAAGTGCTTGATACAGATAATTATCAGGGTGTAGCAGTTGTTAACTATACAGACAGAGAGACACCTTATACAAGAGTAATTGAGCATAAGCATTTTGAGTTTGGAACACAGCCTAAAACAGTAATTTCAAAGGAATATTCTACTGACTGGAAGGAAGGCATGGAACCTTACTATCCGGTAAATAATGAGAAAAACCAGATGCTGTATCAGAAATATCGCGAAAAGGCACAACAGCAGGAAAAAGTATTTTTCGGCGGTCGCCTTGGTGAATATAAGTATTATGATATGGATAAAGTTATTGCATCTGCTATGAATGGCTGGGAAGCTTTGCATAGATAAAAGTTAAAAACATCAACGAAGGGCAGGACAGAAACAATGGGAAAATATTTTGGAACAGACGGTTTTCGCGGTGAGGCAAATGTAGATTTAACAGTTGAACATGCATTTGAGGTGGGTCGTTTTATTGGTTGGTATTTTGGAAAGGAGCATAAGTGCAAGGTAGTAATCGGAAAGGATACGAGACGAAGCAGCTACATGTTTGAATATGCACTTGTTGCAGGCTTAACTGCTTCCGGTGCAGATGCTTATCTTCTTCATGTTACCACAACACCAAGTGTATCATATGTTGTTCGTACAGAAGATTTCGACTGTGGAATTATGATTTCTGCAAGTCATAATCCATTCTATGATAACGGAATCAAGCTGATTAATGATAAGGGTGAAAAAATGCAGGAATTTGTCATTGATGAGATTGAAAAGTATCTTGATGAAGATAAGAAGAATCTGCCATATGCGACAAAGGAAAATATTGGCTGTACCGTGGACTATGCAGCAGGAAGAAACCGTTATCTTGGATATTTAATGTCTCTGGCACTGTGTTCCTTTAGAAATATGCGTGTCGGTTTAGACTGTGCAAATGGAAGTGCTTGGATGATTGCAAAGAATGTTTTTGATGCACTTGGTGCAAAAACATATGTGATCAATAACGAGCCAGATGGAACTAATATTAATACAAATTGCGGTTCTACTCATATTCAGGGACTACAGGCTTTGGTAAAGGAGAAGCACCTTGATGTTGGATTTGCATTTGATGGTGATGCAGACCGCTGTCTTTGCGTAGACGAAAATGGAGATGTAGTAGATGGCGATGCAATCCTTTATATTTGCGGTAAATATCTGAAAAATAAGGGAGAGCTTGCTGACAATACAGTTGTTACAACCGTCATGTCAAATTTTGGCTTGTATAAGGCATTTGATGCAGCAGGTATATCTTATGAAAAGACAGCTGTTGGTGATAAGTATGTATATGAGTGCATGAGCGAAAATGGATATCGTCTTGGCGGTGAGCAGTCTGGTCATATTATTTTCAGCAAGTATGCAGCAACAGGAGATGGACTGATTACGGCAATCAAGATGATGGAAGTAATGGTATTAGGTAAGCAGACACTTTCTCAGTTAAGACGTGGTTTTGTGTCATATCCTCAGAAGCTGACAAATGTTCGAGTAATGGATAAGGCAGCAGCAAGAGAGGATGCAGATGTTCAGGCAGCAGTTGCACGAATCACAGAGGAACTGGGAGATCGCGGACGCATTCTTGTAAGGGAGAGCGGAACAGAACCATTAATTCGTGTTATGGTTGAGGCAAGTGATCCAGATGATTGTGAAAAGTATGTAGATCAGGTAGTTGAGGTACTTCGCAAAAATGCACATATAAGAAAATAATAGACGCAGTTAAACAATCATACCGGCAAAAATAAAAGCAAAAAAGAAAAATAGACAACGAATAAAAATACGAAAAGGGAGGAACAGGGTATGAAGATGCCGATTATAGAGGCTTACCTGGACGATCTTATTAAAAACAGCACACTCGATGTACCGGCATGGAACATTGAGGCAGCAAGAAAGGGTGGAAAGTCCGGTTGGAACTACATTGACGGATGTATGATCCTTGCTATGATAGAGACATGGAAGATTACAGGAGAGAAAAAGTACCTTGATTTTGCGGAAGCTTATATTGACCATCGTGTGCAGGAAGATGGTACGATAAAGGGATATAATCCGGAGGATTATAATATTGATAATGTTAATGCAGGAAAGACCTTGTTTTTGCTGTATGACATTACTGGTAAGGAAAAGTACCGCAAGGCAATTGATGTAATTTATGGACAGCTTAAAGGTCAGCCAAGAACAAGTGAAGGTAATTTTTGGCATAAGAAGATTTATCCGAATCAGGTTTGGCTTGACGGACTTTATATGGGACAGCCATTTTATATGGAATATGAGACACGCTTTAATGACAAGAAGAACTATCCAGATATCTTTAACCAGTTCTTCAATGTCGTAAAGAATATGAGAGATGAAAAAACAGGTCTTTATTATCACGCTTATGATTCATCAAAAGAAATGTTCTGGTGTGATAAGACGACAGGTCTTTCAAAGAATTTTTGGCTGCGTGCACTTGGCTGGTATTCAATGGCACTTCTTGATACATTGACGAAGGCAGATAATAGCTATCAGCCAGACTATGATCGCTTAAAGCAGGTTTTTGTTGACCTGATGGAGTCCATGGCAAAGTTTCAGGATGAGAGCGGCATGTGGTATCAGGTTGTCAATATGGGTGGCCGTGAGAAAAACTATCTTGAGACAAGTGGAAGTGCAATTATGGCATATTCAATGCTTAAAGGCGTGAGACTTGGCTTTTTGCCAGAGCGATTCCGAGAACTTGGAGAGAAGGCATTCCACGGAATTTGTGATCGCTATTTAAAGGAGAAGGATGGTCGCTTGAGTCTTGGAGGAATTTGTCTGGTTGCTGGTCTTGGTGGTCCGCAGATGAGAGATGGAACTTACGAATACTATATGTCTGAACCAGTAGTTGAGGATGATGCAAAGGGTGTTGGTCCATTCCTTTTGGCATATACAGAGATGAGAAGACTTGACGACTAATTGTAGTTATAATTTGATTTTGTAGATTTAAATGAGTTTGCATGAATTGTATTGAGATGAAATGCAAAAACTTTTGAAAATGAAAGGCAGGGAAACGATGAAGGGAACATCTTGTGAGGAGTGTGCATATTTTGAATATGATGAGGATGAAGAATCCTATGGCTGTCAGTTTTTCTTTGACGAGGATGATATTGCAAAAGCAAGTCTCTATGGAGATCGTTATATCTGCCCTCATTTTCAATATCGAGATGAATACCGAATTGTGAGAAAACAGATTTAGCTATATTTGGAAAAAATGGTATTGACAAAATGATAAATGTTTATTATTATAAAATAGAAAAACAAAAAAAGGCGGCAAATAAAACATTTGTCTATGGAGTGTGTGATTTATGGAGAGCAAAGAAATTACAGCAATGGGGGCGAGTGCAGAAGAAGATACCATTGATTTAATGGAAATCTTTCGAGCATTGCGCAAGCGGTGGTATTGGATAGTACTGTTAGCAATTATATTTGGTGCAGCGTTAGGTGTGTACGGTAAGTTTATTGTTAAGGATGCTTATCAAGCAGAGGCATCAATGTGTATCATTGACAGCAATAAGGAAGTGTCCATGTCGGATGTACAGCTAGGTTCTGCGCTAACAGGAGACTATGAAGGTATCATTAAAAGTAGAGTTGTATTGAATAAGGTAATTGAAAATTTGAAGCTAGATCTTACCTACAAACAATTATACAACATTGTTTCTGTCGAGAATCCAGATAGTACTCGCATTTTAAAGATTTATGTGACGGCAGGAACAGTAAGAGAAGCAGTTAATATTGCAAATGAAATTTTGTCTGTCAGTGTGGATGAAATTCCTCATGTGTTAGGAAGCAGTAAACCAACGATTTTGGATAAGGCAGATGATCTGTTTGCGGAAAATACGAGACGCTCAGTTTTATCGTATGCATTAATTGGCATTTTGGCAGGAATTGTGATTGCATGTGGCATTGTAGCAGTATCTGTTATTACCAACACATCAATTAAGAGTGATGAAGACATTCAAAAATGTACTGGTTTGTCAGTTCTTGGTGCGATTCCAGATTACAAAGGAAAAAAACAGAAGAAAATTATGTGGCCTGAGGATTTACCATTTAATGCATCCGAGGCTATTTACCAGTTGCGTACAGGAATTTTATACAGCAGCAAGGATGTGAAAACGATTGTAGTTACGAGTGCATTTGAAAATCAGGGAAAATCTTTTATTTCGTTCCATCTGGCATATAGTTTGTCACAGGTGGGAAAAAGGGTTCTTCTTGTTGATACAGATATGAGAAAATCAGTGCTTCAAAGACGTATGGGACTAGAAGGTGTAAAGCTTGGACTTTCTGAGTATCTTTCTGGAAATGCAGAGCTAGGTCAGGTTATTTATGATGTTGGAATTCCTAATATGCATGTATTGTTTAGTGGAAAGCTTGTTCCAAATGCATCTGCACTTTTGTCTGCAAAGTGGTTGGAAAATCTTTGTGCAGAAGTTAGAGATTCCTATGATTATATTATTTTTGATACACCTCCGATCTGCGTAGTGGGAGATGCAGCAATTGTGGCATCTTTTTGTGATGGAGCATTGCTTGTTGTTGAAAATGGTGTTACAAAGAAGAAGACATTGGCGCAGATGAAGTCTGAGATGGATAAAGTGGGTGCGAATGTAATTGGTGTTGTCCAGAATATGGTCGGTAGCAAAAAGGATTCCAGTTATTATGGCAAGGGAAATTACGGTTATTATTATGGAAATAACCAAAATAAAAAATAAATTTACAAAAGCTATTGTAAATTAGAAAAAGCCGTGGTAGAATGAAATCTGGAATCTTTAAAATAAAAGCAATGACGGAAAGAGTAGTACAGTAAGATCATTCAGAGAGAGCCGTGTATGGTGGAAGCGGTTTATGGGAATACTGTATGAAGACCATTCCTGAGCTGTGCGTGAAAGAAGTAAAAAGCTTCGAAGCGTTGCCGTGTTGCTGCGTTATAAGCAAAGAGTGAAAGATAAGGTGGAACCGTGCGCTAGCACCCTTAGGTATTGAGATACCTGAGGGTGCTTTTTTATTGCACAAGTTAAACTTTGCGTTCCTGTATCCTGCTCTGTCACCGATGGAAAACAAAATAAATAAAAATAAGAGGAGATCAAAATGGTAAACTTTAAAGAAGACGAAGCGTTAAACACATTAAATCATTCCTGTGCACATTTGATGGCACAGGCAATCCGTCATCTGTATCCGCAGGCAAAATTCTGGGTAGGACCAGTTGTTGCAGAAGGATTCTACTATGATGTTGATTTTGGTGATCACGTATTTAAGGAAGAAGACATGGCTGCAATCGAAAAGGAAATGAAGAAGATTGCAAAGAGAGGCTTCAAGATTATCCGTAAGGAAATTTCAAAAGAGGAAGCAATGGAGCTGTTCAAAGATGATGAGTATAAGCTTGATCTGATTTCCAATCTGGAAGATGGAACTATTACATGTTATGAACAGGGAGATTTTACAGATCTTTGTCGTGGACCTCACGTTGACAATGTAAAGCTTTGCCGTTATTTTAAATTGTTAAAGCATTCTGGTGCTTACTGGAAGGGAGATAAGAATAATAAGGTTCTGCAGAGAATCTATGGTGTATGTTTCCCAACAGCTGAGGAATTAGAGGAGCACTTAAAGCTTCTTGAGGAGGCTAAGGAGAGAGATCACAGAAAGATCGGTAAAGATATGAATTTATTCATGGTAGATGATCTGGTAGGTCGTGGTCTTCCAATGTTTCTTCCAAAGGGTTATGTAATCTGGCAGGAGCTTGAAAACTATATCAAGGATAAGGAAAGAAAGCTTGGATATCAGCATGTTATGACACCGTGTGTTG
Source organism: Anthropogastromicrobium aceti (assembly GCF_020687335.1). NCBI lineage: Bacteria > Bacillati > Bacillota > Clostridia > Lachnospirales > Lachnospiraceae > Anthropogastromicrobium > Anthropogastromicrobium aceti. Next base: position 50,394 of record NZ_JAJEQN010000001.1, on the reverse strand, counting down.
GAACAGTTAATCTGTATAAGACATCTGGTCACTGGGATCACTACAAGGAGAACATGTTCCCTGCTATGGAAGTCGATGGAGAGGCATATGTTCTTCGTCCGATGAACTGTCCTCATCATATGATGATCTATGCAAACCGTATGCATTCTTACAAAGATCTGCCAATTCGTATCGGTGAGATTGCTCATGATTTCCGTTATGAGTCAAGTGGAACTTTAAAGGGTATTGAAAGAGGCCGTCACTTCTGCCAGAATGATGCGCATCTGTTTGTAACACCAGAGCAGATCAAGGATGAGTTCTCAAAGGTTGTTGATTTGATCTTTAGCACCTATAAGGATTTCGGCATTACAGACTATCGTTGTGTTCTGTCTTTGAGAGATCCGGAAAACAAGACAAAGTATCATGACGACGATGAGATGTGGAATAAGGCAGAGGATGCCCTTAGAGATGTTATGAATGACCTTGGAATTGAGTATACAGAGGAGATTGGTGAGGCTGCTTTCTATGGTCCAAAGCTTGATGTAAATGTAAAGCCAGCTGTTGGAAATGAGTACACATTGTCTACCTGTCAGCTTGATTTCTGTCTGCCAGCTAAGTTTGAACTGACTTACATTGATAAGGATGGAGAGAAGAAGACTCCTGTTGTTTTGCATAGAGCAATTTTGGGATCTCTTGACCGTTTCATGGCATATATTCTTGAGGAGACAAAGGGAAATCTGCCAACATGGCTTGCACCAGTTCAGGTAAAGGTTATGCCTGTTAAGACAGATAACGAGGAACTCATGGAGTACGCAAGACAAATCTGTGAGAATCTTGAGGATAGAAATGTTCGTGTTGAGTTGGATGACAGAGCAGAAAAGCTTGGATATCGTATGCGCGAGGGTCAAGTTCAGAAGGTACCGTATCTGCTTGTAATCGGATTTAACGAAATGGAGAATAAGTCAGTCTCCTATAGACTTCATGGAGAAATGGATACTACAACAGTTGGACTTGATGAGTTTGTTGAGAAGATCCATGAAGAAATTAAAAATAAGGTAAGATAAAAGTAAACAGATCGAAGAATCTGGTAAATAGAAGAAGGGCACGAATCCAATTCAGATTCGTGCCCTTTCTCTGTAAAAAACATAATTATTCAGGATCTTATAGTAAAATCAATTTAGTTCTCAAGCAGATATTTTTCGCAAAAAGCGATCTGCGCTTCCATGGAAGTGCGGCTTGGAGCACCCTTTGTAAGACGCTTTTCTACGCAAGTCTTCATGCTGATTGCGTCATAGATATCCTCATCAAATACTGGGCTGATGGAACGATATGCATCAAGAGAAAGCTCATCAAGTGAGCAATTTTTATCAATGCAAAGTAAAACAAGCTGACCAACAATGCCGTGTGCATCACGGAAAGCAACACCGTGGTTTACAAGATAATCAGCGGCATCTGTCGCATTGGTAAATCCATTTTTTGCGCTGGCTTCCATGCGATCCTTACGGAATGTCATAGAAGCAATCATGCCAGTGAACAGACCAATGCAGCCCTTAACAGTATCAAATGCGTCAAATGCCATCTCCTTATCCTCCTGCATGTCTTTGTTATATGCAAGTGGAAGACCTTTCATGGTAGTTAAAAGAGATACAAGAGCACCATAAACACGTCCTGTTTTTCCTCTGATCAGCTCTGCAATATCAGGATTTTTTTTCTGCGGCATAATACTAGATCCAGTGCTGTAAGAATCATCAATTTCAACAAATTGATACTCGTTAGTATTCCAGGTGATAATCTCTTCACAGAAGCGTGACAGGTGCATCATAATAATTGAGAGTGCATCCAGATATTCAATTAGGTAGTCGCGATCAGAAACAGAATCCATGCTGTTTACAGTTGCGCAGTCAAATTCCAAAAGAGAAGCAGTGTACTCTCTGTCAAGCGGGTAAGTGGTTCCTGCCAGTGCACCTGCACCGAGAGGGCATGTATTCATACGACGGCGGATGTCAGCCAGACGGCTGCGGTCACGGCGAAACATTTCAAAATATGCACCAAAATGATGAGCAAGTGTAATTGGCTGAGCTTTTTGAAGGTGAGTAAAGCCAGGCATGAAGGTATCAAGGTTTGCTTTCATAATGGTGAGCAATTCTTCAAGGAGAGTTTTCAAAAGACCATCAGTCTCATCAATCTCATCTCTTGTGTAAAGCTTCATGTCAAGTGCAACCTGATCATTTCTGCTTCGGCCTGTATGAAGCTTCTTTCCAGCCTCTCCGATACGTTCAATCAAATGAGCTTCTACGAAGCTGTGAATATCTTCACTTCCGTCATCGAATTTAAGTGTGCCACTGTTGATATCAGAAAGAATACCAGTTAAACCACTGATGATCTGGTCGCGCTCATCATTTGTCAGGATGCCTGATTTTGCAAGCATAGTCACATGTGCGATGCTGCCTCGGATATCCTGTGCATAAAAGCGACAGTCAAATGGAAGTGATGCATTAAAATGGTTTACAAGTTCATTTATTTCTTTGGTGAAGCGTCCACCCCATAATTTCATAATCAATCCTCTTTTCTGACAGCTTGTTGACTGTCTTTGTTTGCCTTTTTTGATTTTAGTGAATTGTGACGGCTGCGAGTTAAATCAAGCTCAATACTGTCAAGACTGACACTTTTTTTTGCTGATAAATCACGCTTTTCATCTGTTTTTGAAAAATTTTTATTCGAAAGCATTTCATCTGAAAGTTCTTTCGAAAAATCTTTATTTGAAAATTCTTCCGAAAGTTCTTCTTCTGAAGGTTTTTCTGGTTCGTTTGAATCTTCCTCAAAAAATTCATCAGCTAGATCATCATCTTCAACTATTACTGAATCATCCGTCTCGATTTCATTATCTGTTTCATCATCTAAAGCACCATCTGTAGGTTCAGATAAATCATTTTCAAGATCTTCTGAATCAGCCAAAGCAGTTGCCTGAGAAGCAGAAATTTCCTCCTGATCATTAAGTGAAGCTTCATCTGCTTGATTTTTCTTCCAGAGGTGAATCAGTGCAGCAATCATAATCAGTAAAATAATACAGATAAGCGTGCTTGCAAGACCGAGATAAAAACCATCTGGTGTGTAATCAAGATGAATGGTATGTGTACCTTCAGAAATTTCGAAGGAGACGAATGTGTCTTTAAAGGCTGTCATATCAACCGTATTTCCATCAACAGTGACAGTCCATCCTGTGTCATAAGGAATTGTTGTTACAACGCGTCCATCAGTAGATGCAGTAATAGTTGCATCTACACTTGTGCTTGTGTAGGAAGTAACTTCCATCGGTGACTCGTCAAGAATTTCATAAAGCTCTTTTAGCACATCCTCATTCAGACGGTATGCGGACAAATTGATGATGGTTGAACTAGAAGAATCATCATTTGTGATAGTAAAGAGTGAGCCGTCTGTCTGATAGTCAAATGACATAAAAAAGCTTCGGCTTAAATTGTCAAAGGTTTTTGATGTATTATGATGGCTTATTCGAATTTTAGAAGGTCCAGACTTAGCAGAATAAAAGCAGTAGTAGCCGCCTTCTGTTGTTGTAACGTTTACGCTAGTGGTTCCGTTGTTTGTCACGTCAAGCGAAACAAATAAGTCATCAGCAATACCAAGTGAATGAACAAGATTGTTCCAGTTTATGCCAGGATCATCTGCTGTTAAATCCCAATCTGCTTCTAATGAATCAGAGACAAGAAAACCTAACGGCAGTGCATAAGTATTCTTGTAGAGGTCTACATTATCGGTGCTTTGATAAAAGCTTCTAAGCGAAGTATCCTCTGGCTTTGGATCATTGTCTGTGTATATAGAGTACCGGATACCAAGGAGCATATTGGAAGCAGGCGTGGAGCCGGCAGTTCCATATGCATTAGTTGATGACTCTAAACCAATTTTCTTATAAAAAGAAGTCAAATGCGCGTAAGCAGTTGATGAAAAGATTGATGCAGAAGGATAATCAAGCCATGCACCATCATTTTTCGTACGGTTGTTTACCTTTTCTGTTCGGTAAAATACAGTGTCATCATCAGCTGCGGCAGCAGCGGTAAGTGTGCGTACATTGGAATCATATTCCTTATAAGTTGTTCTTCCTACTGTTGTAACACTTGTATACGACATATTGATTGTGGCTTCAGCAGTAATAATGATAAGTGTAACAACAGTAATCGGCATACGCCAGTTTTTGCCCTTTGAACGGTATAAATGAATTAAAATGCCATAAATTACCACAAAGAGAATACTTAAATAGAATGAGGAGAACAGATAATACTGTCCATCGCCTGTTCCTGTGTAGGAGGCTTCTAGCTTTTCAGCCAAAATGATAAAGCCAACAACACCAAGCAAAACACTTAAGTATTGCTTTTTAGGGCGGTCCTTTAAGCCAAGAAAGCCTTTATATCCCATCGCAAGCAAAAACAGAACGTAGATAAATGACTGACGGCACGGAAGAGAATTTGGATAATGGAAACCATGCCAGATAAAGTTAAGCACATTGGTACTAAAACTCAAATAGAAGAAAATGATCAGGCTAAGATAAGAAATCTTTTCCTTGAAGGAAACCTTTTTGTTCATAAAATAGAACGGGACAAACAACAGGATGCCAACGCCGCAGTAAATATTTGGCCAATGCTTTAGTCCGATCTCAACCTCAACATTAACAAGATGACGTGCAATCATGTCATACATAGAAAAATAGGAAGACCAGTCCTTTGGAAAGCTAAAGTTGCCGGAAGCTGTATATGAGAGTGCTGCAATCTCAGGGAAAAGCACAACACCTGCGAGTCCGCCGGCTAAAATAGAAAACAGACCAAAATTCAAAATCTTTTTAGGGTAATTAAAATTTTTTCCCTTTGCGAGAATCATGCAGATTACAAAATAAATTACAAGCGTAATGCAGATCATGATTGCAATGTAATAATTGGAAAGAATGGCAAGACCTAAACTGATGCAGTACAGATAGCATTTATCATCATTGATCAGCCGCTCTAAACCAAGGAAAATTACAGGAAGCAAAACCATACAGTCAAGCCACATAATATTCCAACTGTACGCAGCCATGTAGCCGCTTAGGCCATAAAAGATGCCGAAAAAGGCAGCTGCGATGCTGTTTGTGTGGTTGTGTCTGTTTAAATACCAGGTCATCGTAAGACTAGAGAGCGCCATTTTTAATACAATTCCATATGTGATAAACTCAATGACAAGTGAGCTTGGACACAGGAATAAAAACCAGTTAAGCGGACTGGAAAGATAGTAGGCAAATATTGCCATAAAGTTTGTACCTAAACCGATATCCCATGTATAAAACAAACTTTCACCGTTTGCAAGCTTATCCTTTAGCTCTTGAAAAAACGGTGCATATTGGTGATACAGGTCAGTACGCAAAAAAGAACGGTCGCCAAATGGGTAGATTTCCTTTCCGATAAAGATCATAATCATGGAAAGAACTGGAATAAAAAAAGCCAGAAGATAAGGCAAACGATCCTTCCATGTTCGCTTCGAATGTGCCTGCTGCGGCATGATTTTTGAAAAATTCAAATTCATAGCACAAATCCTTTCTTATTAAAATATATCTTTATGATAGCATTGTTTTTTGATCATTCTGTGACTAGCTTCTTTTCTTAAAAACAAGAAGCTTGCTGCCAATGTAATTTATTAATAGAACAAATACATTAGACAACAGTTTCATTGCCGGTTCATTCCAGCAAAGAAGACTGACTGTAATTTCCATGAAGGCAGTATCGACAAAAAAGGAAAAGATACGGCAGCTTATAAAAGGAATCAGTTCCTTTTTTAAAACAGGCACAGACCAGTCATCTGACAGGAAAACAAAAATCTTGTTGCTGACGTAGGCAAATGCAACAGCGAGCACCCAGGAGATACATTGAGAAATCAAGACTCCAGAAAAGATACGGACAAGAAAGTAGCTTACATAGCTGACGATGGTTGTAAGGACACCACAGACAAGGTAGCTAATGACTTCGTAGTTGCAAAAACGCGACAAAACAGGATTATTGGCAGCCCACTGACATATTCTAAGATTGATTATAAAACGAATCAGTGGAAAGTTCATGATTTTGTCTTTCATATTAAATGTGCTCCTTTTTACTTTACAGATGATTCAAATTCGCATATAATAAATAATGCGTTTGACCATTTGGCCGGCGTATATATGTAAACAACACGGCATTCTTATTGTAATATAGGATTAGAAAAAAGTAAATCTTTTTCTTTCCTCTGTATGAAAGGTAAAAAGGTATGACAGAACAAGAACGCAAGAAAGCATTTGAAAATCAAAGGCGCAATGCCGAAAGACGTGCTAAGGAAGCTGATGGCACTTATGACATGGAGCGTCGCATACAATATGAAAAAAAACAGCGTGAAGAACGTCGTCTGCAGCAGCAAAGGCAGGCATTGAAGCAGCGGATTACAGCAGCAGTGATTGCAGTTGCTGCTTTGATTGTGATAGCAGTTCTTTTTAGATCCTGCAATAAAAAAGATGATAAACTGTTTCAAACAATGCCTGTGCAGACCTCACAGGAGGAGATAACAAGCGGGCAAATTGAAGAGGCAAATGAACCAGAAGTGAAAGCTACTGTGCCAACTACACAGGAAGAGATTCAAGAGACAAATCCGTTGGAGACAGTTGGTGAAACAGAGCAGGTACAGCAACCGGCAGAATCTGTTGCTGCGACAGTAAATGCAGTTGATACAGCGCAGCATGTCATAGATCCGTCTGGTATTGTTATTCCAGATTGGATTACTGTTGATTTGATCCATATTAATAATGTGTCAAGACCAGCAATTGCCCTTGATACTGTAAATGATATTGCAATTCATTATGTGGCAAATCCTGGAAGCTCTGCAAAGGCAAACAGGGATTATTTTGATTCACTTGATAATCCAGCTGTAGAGGGTGCTGGCCGTCAGGCAAGTGCACATTTGATTGTAGGGCTTGATGGTGAGGTAGTACAGTGTCTTCCACTTAATGAGATGGCATATGCAGTTCGTTCAAGAAATCCAGATACGATTTCAATCGAAGTGTGTCATCCAGATGAGACAGGTAAGTTTTCAGATACTACATACAATACACTTGTAAAGCTTACAGCGTGGCTTTTACAGCAAAAAGGTCTGACGCCAGATCATGTGATTCGCCATTTCGACTGTGATGGAAAATATTGCCCGCTTTATTATGTGGAGCACGAGGATGCATGGAATAAGCTGAAGCAGGATATAGCAGATTATTATTATGCAAATCCAAATATTCAGTAAACTTTCGGGCAACTTTGTACTTTACAACCTTTTTGAAACGCGGTAGAATAGAATTAGCCTGTTGCGGTCTGGGGACAGTCTGCCCTACGGACAGCAACGATACAAACGCTGCATGGGCAGCAGATGGGAGATAAATTATGAAGGTATTAGTTATTAACTGCGGCAGTTCTTCTCTGAAGTATCAGCTGATTGATTCACAGACGGAGGAGGTACTGGCAAAGGGACTTTGCGAGAGAATCGGCATTGATGGTTCTAAGCTGACTCATAAGCCAACTGGAAAGGAAGACTATGTAGTAGAGTCTCCGATGAAGGATCACCAGATTGCTGTAAAGCTTGTGCTGGATGCACTGACAGATAAGGATCACGGTGTAATCACCGATATCAAGGAAATCTCAGCAGTAGGCCATCGCGTTCTGCACGCAGGTCAGGTATACAGCGATTCTATCGTTGTAAATGAGGATGTTAAGAGAGTAATCAGAGAGTGCTTCGATCTCGGACCTCTTCATAACCCAGCAAACCTGATTGGTATTGAGGCATGTGAGGCAGCTATGCCAGGCGTACCGCAGGTAGCAGTATTTGATACTGCATTCGGACAGAGTATGCCAAAGAAGGCATATCTGTATGCAATTCCATACGAGTATTATGAAAAGTATGGTATTCGTCGTTATGGCTTCCACGGAACAAGCCACAGCTTCGTATCTAAGGAGACTATTAAGTTTGCAAACCTGAATCCAGAAAACTGCAAGGTTATCGTTTGTCATTTAGGAAACGGTGCAAGTATTTCTGCATCAATTGGCGGTAAGTGTGTAGATACAAGTATGGGTCTGACTCCTCTGGAAGGTCTGATCATGGGTACCAGAAGTGGTGATGTTGATCCAGCTGTTGTTCAGTATATCTGCAACAAGGAGAATAAGACTGTTGATGAGGTATTAAATATCTTAAATAAGAAGTCTGGTGTTCTTGGTATTTCTGGTGTTTCCAGTGACTTCCGTGATGTTACAAAGGCTGAAAATGAAGGAAATGAGAGAGCAAAGGCAGCAAACGAGGCATTTATTTATCGTGTAATTAAGTACATCGGTGCATATGTTGCTGCTATGAACGGTGTAGACGCAATTGCATTCACAGCAGGTGTTGGTGAGAATGACGTAAATGCAAGAGAGAAGATCTTAAGCGGTCTGACCTACTTAGGCATTGAAGTTGACCATGAGGCAAACAAGAAGAGAGGAGAGAACACAATGATCTCTACTCCGGCTTCTAAGGTTAAGGTTTGCGTTATCCCGACAAACGAAGAGTTGGCAATCGCAAGAGAGACTGTTGCGCTGGTATAAGCCGACAGACAAGTCACAAATTACCGGGCAGCAGCTGCATAGGCAGCTGCTGCTTGTTTCTATGAAAGGTTGGGTTACAAATTGTCGTTATCAGAACAGAGCAGGATTCGCAATTTCTGTATTATTGCGCATATAGACCACGGAAAGTCCACGTTAGCGGACCGTATTATTGAAAAGACAGGCCTTTTGACCAGCAGAGAGATGCAGGAACAGGTTCTGGACAATATGGATCTTGAAAGAGAGAGAGGCATAACCATAAAGTCCCAGGCTGTGCGTACCATGTATAAGGCCAAGGACGGTGAGGAGTATATTTTCAATTTGATCGATACGCCTGGACACGTCGATTTTAATTATGAAGTGTCAAGAAGCCTTGCAGCTTGTGACGGTGCCATTTTGGTTGTCGATGCTGCACAGGGAATCGAGGCACAGACATTGGCGAATGTGTATTTAGCGTTAGATCATGATTTGGATGTTTTTCCAGTTATAAATAAGATTGATTTGCCAAGTGCAGATCCAGACCGTGTGGCGGCTGAGATCGAAGATATTATTGGCATAGAGGCGCAGGATGCACCGCGCATTTCAGCAAAAAATGGAATAAATATCGAAGCCGTTTTAGAGGAGATAGTTCATAAAATTCCGGCACCAAAGGGAGATCCGAACGCACCGCTTAAAGCATTGATCTTTGATTCAAAGTATGATTCATATCGCGGTGTTATAGTATTTTGTCGTATTATGGAGGGAACTGTTAAAAAGGGCGATACCGTTCGCATGATGGCAACTGGTGCTGTTGAGGAAGTTGTTGAGGTTGGTTATTTTGGTGCAGGCCAGTTTATCGCATGTAATGAGCTTTCAGCCGGCATGGTAGGCTATATCACAGCCAGTATCAAAAATGTGCGCGAAACTCGCGTCGGCGATACGATTACTGACAATAACAATCCGGCAGCAGAGCCACTTCCTGGATACAAGAAGGTTAATCCGATGGTGTACTGTGGTCTCTATCCGGCAGATGGTGCAAAGTATCCAGATCTTAGAGATGCGCTTGAAAAACTTCAGCTAAATGATGCCTCCCTGCAGTATGAGCCTGAGACATCTATTGCACTTGGTTTTGGCTTCCGCTGTGGTTTCCTTGGTCTTCTCCATTTGGAAATTATTCAGGAACGTCTTGAGCGAGAGTACAATCTTGATCTTGTAACCACGGCACCAGGCGTTGTGTACCATATTTATAAAACAGATGGGACAATGATGGAGCTGACAAATCCTTCCAATATGCCAGATCCATCTGCAATTGAACATATGGAAGAGCCAGTTGTCTCAGCAGAAATCATGGTAACTAGTGAATATATAGGAGCCATAATGGATCTTTGTCAGGAAAGAAGAGGTATTTACCTTGGTATGGAATATATCGAGGAGAACCGCGCTGTATTAAAGTATGATTTGCCATTAAATGAGATTATTTACGATTTCTTCGATGCGCTTAAATCACGCTCAAGAGGATATGCATCATTTGATTATGAATTAAAGGGCTATATGAAATCAGAGCTTGTAAAGCTTGATATCCTGGTAAATAAAGAGACAGTCGATGCACTTTCATTTGTTGTATTTGCAGGAAGTGCTTATGAAAGAGGAAGAAAAATGTGCGAAAAGCTTAAGGATGAAATTCCAAGACAGCTTTTTGAGATTCCGATTCAGGCAGCAATTGGAAGCAAGATTATCGCCAGAGAGACTGTTCGTGCAATGCGTAAGGATGTCCTTGCAAAATGTTACGGTGGTGATATCAGCCGTAAGAAGAAGCTTCTTGAAAAGCAAAAGGAAGGAAAGAAGCGCATGCGTATGGTCGGAAACGTAGAGATTCCGCAGAAGGCATTTATGAGTGTGCTCAAGCTTGATGAGGAGTAATCGGATGCTTGGTCTTTATATTCACATTCCCTTTTGTGTGCGAAAATGCCGATACTGTGATTTTTTATCGGCACCTGCATGTGATTCAGAGCGTGAAGCATATCTGAAAAGCCTGCATGGTCAGATAAAAGCAATTGGTGAACGTCTGAGACAAAAAAAGTCAGGGAAACATTATATTGTAGACAGTATTTTTATAGGAGGCGGTACGCCGTCTTTGTTATCATCTGATCAGATGCAGGCATTGATGGATGTGGTGCGAGAGTCTTTTTATGTTGCAGATGATGCTGAAATTACTGCTGAATGTAATCCTGGCACTGTCACGAGAAAAAAGCTTTGTGCATACAAAAGAGCAGGAATCAATCGCCTAAGCATAGGACTGCAGTCAGCTGATAATGAGGAACTGGCGCTTTTAGGGCGAATCCACACATGGGAAGAATTTTTAGATACCTTTAAAGCGGCTCGTAATGCCTGCTTTACTAATATCAATATTGATATCATGAGTGCGCTTCCAGGTCAGACAGTTTTATCATATCAAAATACGCTGACAAGTGTGCTTGCACTTCATCCGGAGCATATTTCAGCATATAGCCTGATCATCGAAGAGGGAACACCTTTTTTTGATGAGTATGGTGAAACTGATTGTGCCAAAAAGAAGAAAAAGGATGCCGCGAAATTGCTTCCTTCTGAAGATGAAGTGGTGCAGATGGACGAACTTACCTGGAAACTTTTAGGTGAGGCTGGCTATGAGCACTATGAGATTTCCAATTATGCATTGCCAGAAAGCGTATGCAGACACAATTTAAAGTACTGGCACTGTGAAGAATATCTTGGTGTCGGTACAGGTGCTGCTTCGTATATGAAAACAAATTCATCAGGTGATTATTGTCGTTTGAAGGTCATTACTGATACAAAAGCGTTTTCAGAGATTGACTGGAATGATCCGTTGTCTTTAGACAAATGCTTTGCGGAATGTGATATACTTTCTTTGCAGGAACAAATGGAGGAGATGGCCTTTCTTGGTCTTCGCACAAAAGAAGGTGTCAGACTGTCGTCATTTTATGAACGCTTTGGCAAATCATTTAATGAAGTATATGGGGAAGTAGTTAAGAAATATACTGCGATGGGGATGATGAAAGCAGATGAGACACATGTTGCGCTCACGCTTAAAGGCATGGAGGTCGCAAATTGGATCATGGCTGATTTTTGCGGCTGATTTTTCAGAAGAATACAAGGTGCTGTGAGATTTGCAGCACGGAAAAGAGGAAAAGATGTATCAGGTCGATTGTTCCGTTTTGCTGGACGGAAAAAAATTCTACGAGATGTCGATATGGAATATGTACTGCAGAAAGAAAAGCTATGTGTTTCTGACAGCTGTTATGTATGCATTTTCTATGTTAATGATATCATCAGCACTCCCACAGATTTTGACGGGAACAAACAACACAGCCATTATCAACGGCGGTATGGGCTTTGTATTACTTGTTCTTGTTGTCTATATGAATTATAATCATATCAGTCGTTTCAAGAGAGCTTCTAAAAACGAAGAGTGGTTAAAAAAGACAGGTAAGCATATACGAATTACAAAAGAGCAGATCGTAAATTATCGTATTGAGGCACAGGAAGAGCGTAAGTATGAGTGGTCTCAAGTACTTGGTGCATATAATCGCAAGGAAGAAATTGTTCTGTGCACAAAAAAGGATGAGCAGATCATGACACTTGATAAGTCAAAGCTTTCCGAGTCAGAGATGAAATTTATAACGGACATTATTGATGAGAGACATTTATGGAGAACGTCAATGCCGATCCGTACAGTATATCTTATGTTTGGCGCAATTACATTCGTTGGAGTTGCATGGATCGTACAAGCCATTTTAAAGGTGATGTAATATAAAAAAGTAAGCGTTTATTTTGGAAACGAAATAGATGCTTATTTTTTTATATTACAGTTCACGCGTCATGCTAGATCTTGACAAATTTCATGCTTGCATAGAAATTTGTCAGATCAGCAGGACGAAGTGGACGCCCGTTAATGAGCAAAACAAAGTTGCGAAGCAACGGCGCACGGAGCGTGCGATTTTGCGAATGGGCGTTCCGTGAACTGTAATGAAATTTGTCATGCTGTAATATTGGTTTATCCGTGAACTGTAACTTTCATGCTTGACATTTCAGAGAAAGATCTTGTAAAATTATGCCTGCTGTTTTATAATGTGATAAGATGATATCAGGGTCAAAAGCTCCAAAAGCCGTTCGTGCTTGCACGATTAGGTTTTTGAGCTTGGGACCCGCAAAAACATGAGGATGCAGCGATTTTCAAGGAAAATCAGCGAATCCGAATGTTTTTAGAATTGCGAAAGTTGCATAGCAACGGAGCAATTCGTGGATATCATAAGATAATACCAGTGTCAAAAGGTCAGAAATCTGACGCAATCTGGTATCGAAGGGGAAATTCCCATAAAGAATGGAAAGGAGTGCAGTGAGAACGCTGCAGTAATAGAAGAATGAGTAAATCCCGCAAGAAAAAGAAGGATTCTTTTAAAATTATATATATGATACTGGGAATAGAGATGCTAGTTACGGTGGCTGTAATTGGTTATTTTGGATACCATTATGGAAGTATTTTATTAGCTGGTTTTAAGAGTGCTAAGGCAAGTATTAGTTCACAGACACCGGTACAAGATCCGGGATATCCGATTGATGTGGATGGACAGGCACCGACAAATCAGGTACAGGCAGACACAGAAGTGGTTACGGAGGAGGTGTTTAAGCCAACTAGTGCTAAGCTTGTCGCAGTAGGAGACAATCTTATGCATCGTTCCTGTACATTAAGCGCAAAGAATGCTGATGGAACATATGATTTTACTAAGCATTTTGCAAATATGGCTGATATCTTTAAGGCAGCCGATCTTGCTGTGATTAGTCAGGATACTGTGTTAGGTGGTATTGAACTTGGGGCGACCTCTACTGAGACAGGTATTTTCAACACTGCAGTGGAACTTGCGGATGGTATGGCAGATGCAGGAATCAATGTTGTTCTTGCTGCTAATAATCATATCATGGATGAAGGCAGTGCCGGCCTGAATACGATGATGAGCTATTTTAGTACAAAATATCCGAATATTACGCTTCTTGGTGTAAATAACTCCAGAGAGGCTAAGGATGAGCCTGTTTATGTGGAGACAAATAACATTAAGATTGCAATGATTAATTATAGCTATGGTTCTAACCAGACAGCTGATCTGGATGCAAGTCCATATTTATTAAATCAGTATGATGAGGATTGGCTGTCTGATATATTAAAGCAGGCAAGAGAGGAAGCTGATTTTATTATCGCATTTCCATTTTGGGGCGAGCAAAACAGCATGGACTACACGCAGGAGCAGGAGCGTCAGGCACAGTTTCTGGCGGACAATGGTGTTGATCTGATTATTGGATCATATCCTCATGTAGTAGAACCTGTTAAATGGATCACAGCAGAAAATGGAGATCGTACTCTTGTTTATTATTCACTTGGCAATTTCCAGTCAATCCAGAATACAGTGGAAAATATGCTTGGCGGTCAGGCGAATGTAACAATCAGTAAGGAAGAGGATGGAACTCATATTTCAGATTACTCACTTGATTTTGTTGTAACTCATTATGAGCAGAGAGAATCTAGTGAATATTATGACATTGTCACAACATATCCGCTGGCTGATTACACAAGTGATCTGGCAGCGCGCCATGGTATGTCTGTATCTGGAAACGAGGAGTTTAATCTGGCATCTTTGCAGGGATTAAGCAGTCAGATTCTGTCAAAATGCGATCTGGACGAGAGTAAGGAACAAGATGCGTCAAAAGATGAATTAACAGATGAATCAACAGATGAATCAACAGATGGAGAAAACTAAATTGAAGACAAAAAATGCAAATAAGTGTGCAGCGGCCGGTATGTGCGGCGGCTGCACTTATATTAACGGAAGTTATGAGAAACAGCTTACAGAAAAAGAACAGTATGTGAGAACACAACTAAAGGGAATTTGTCCGGTAAATCCAATTATCGGAATGAAAAATCCATACCATTACCGCAATAAGGTGACAGCAACATTTTCCTATAAAAAAGGCGAAATTTTTTCTGGAATCTATGAGGAGAAAAGTCACAGTGTTGTGCCGGTAGATTCCTGTCTGTTAGAGGATCAGACCGCAGATCAGATTATATGTGATATAAGAGGACTGCTCAAATCATTTAAGATTACGATTTACAGTGAGCGCACACGTTATGGTCTGCTGCGCCATGTTATGATCAGACGAGGCTTTACAACAGGTGAAGTGCTAGTGATTCTTGTTGTTACTTCACCAGTGTTCCCATCAAAAAATAACTTTGTGAAAGCACTTTTAAAGATGCATCCAGAGATTACAAGTGTTGTATTAAATGTAAATGACCGGATGACAAGTATGGTGCTTGGCGATAGAAATATTGTACTGTACGGAAAGGGCTATATTGAAGATGTGCTTTGCAATAACCGTTTTCGTATCTCAGCGCAGTCCTTTTATCAGATTAATCCAGTGCAGACACAAAAGCTGTATGAAAAGGCTGTTGAGCTGGCAAATCTGACAGGTGAGGAAATTGCGATTGATGCTTACTGTGGAATTGGAACTATTGGAATGACTGCAGCATCAAAAGCAAAAACTGTACTTGGAATTGAATTAAATGCGCTCGCTGTAAAGGATGCAATTGCCAATGCGAGAGCAAATCATGTGACAAATATTCATTTTCTTCAGGGAGATGCAGGAGAACAGATGACACAGATGGCAGAGGAGGGAAGTCATGCCGATGTTGTCTTCATGGACCCACCGAGAAGCGGAAGCAGTGAAGCATTTATGGATTCAGTTGCTGTTTTAAATCCAAAGCGCATTGTATATGTTTCTTGTAATCCGCAGACACTGGCAAGAGATCTTAAATATCTGGCAAAGAAAGGCTATCACACAAAGCAAGCAACACCAGTCGATATGTTCCCGTGGACAAAGGCTGAACATGTGGAAACAGTTTGTTTACTTGAGAAAGGAAAAAAGTAATGATTAAAAATATTGTATTAGATATTGGAAATGTACTGATTCCGTTTTCATGGCGGCAGCATCTGGATCATTTTGGATTTTCAGATGAAATAAAGAAACGTCTGGCAGATGCAGTCTTTTTAAATGATGACTGGAACGAGATTGACCGAGGTGTTCTGACAAAAGAAGAACTTTTGGCTCGCTTCATTGAGAACGATCCTGGTATTGAAAAAGAAATTTATATGGTAATGGAAAATATAAATGGTACAGTTGGTGAGTATCCGTACACAAGCACATGGGTGCCAAAGCTTAAGTCAATGGGATATCGTGTGTATCTATTGTCCAATTTCAGTGATCAGCAGCTGCATGACAGCAGAGAAAAGCTTCCATTTATTGATCAGGCAGATGGTGTGCTATTATCATTTCGCTACAAGATGATAAAACCAGATGATGCGATCTACCAGAAGTTATTTGAATTATTTTCATTAAAGCCAGAAGAATGTCTGTTTTTTGATGACAAACAGGAAAATATTGACGGTGCAGTGCGAAATAAAATGAATGGACATGTGTTTACCAGCTATGAAGATGCAATGAATACAATAAAAAATATGTAGGAGGAAAAAATGGCAGTATATCAATTAGAAAACGAACACATTTATCTGGAGGTTGCAAGTCACGGCGCAGAGCTTGTGCGTCTTGTTGGCAAGAAGACAAAAAAGGAATATTTATTTGATGGAGATCCAAAGTATTGGAAGCGTCATTCTCCAATTCTGTTTCCGTTTGTCGGCGGTGTGAAAAACAAAGAGTACCGCTATAATGGAAAGACTTATACAATGACACAGCATGGATTTGCGAGAGATATGGAATTTACACTGGACAGTCAGACACAGGATACGCTGTGGTTTTCAATTGTATCTAACGAGACGACAATGGAAAATTATCCATTCACATTCCGTCTTGAGGTTGGTTATCAGTTAAAGGGAACAGAAGTAACTGTACTTTGGAATGTAATCAACACAGATACAAAAGAAATGTATTTTTCAATTGGTGCACACCCGGCATTTTTCACCAGTATGACACTAGAGGCTGGTCCAGATACAGATCATCTTCACATGGGCGATAATATTGAAGGAACATTTACCTGCTATCGTGTTACAGAAAATGCAATGGCACTTGAGGATGATACTCTTGTACTGCCGCGTGACCTGCCGCTTACAGCTGATCTGTTTTCAAGAGATGCTATTATTTCAAAGGATGATCAGGCATCACGTCTGGCACTGGCTTATCCGGATGGACAGGAGTATGTAGTTATGCAGTTTGATGAGCCAATCTTTGGATTGTGGTCACCAACTAGCGATGCACCATTTGTATGCTTAGAGCCATGGCATGGAAGATGCGATGCAGATGATTTCACAGGTACACTTCAGGAGCGCGCATATGAAAGAATGCTAGAGGTTGGCGGTGTATTTAATGGTGTTTATACAATTGGTCTGCCGCTAGAGTGATAGGAGCATAGAGAATGATTTATATTGGAAATCACGTTTCTTCGTCAAAGGGATATGAGGCGATGGGTAAACAGGAAGTAGCGCTTGGCGGCGATACGTTTGCCTTTTTCACAAGAAATCCAAGAGGCGGAAGCGCAAAAGAGATAAAAGATGAAGATGTACAGCGTCTTCTGACACTGATGAAAGATCACTCATTTGGTCCTCTTGTTGCACATGCACCATATACAATGAATGTTTGTGCAGCAAAGGAGGATATTCGCAAATTTTCTGTGGAGATGCTAAAGGATGATATAAGGCGTATGGAATATCTGCCAGGTGCCTTTTACAATTTTCATCCGGGCTCACATGTTGGTCAGGGAAGCAAAGCTGGCATTGAGCTTATAGCAGCAGCGTTAAATGAGTGCATAAGCAGTACACAGAGCGTAACGATTTTACTTGAGACGATGGCCGGAAAGGGAAGCGAGGTCGGAAGAAGCTTTGAGGAATTAAAAGAAATCATGGACCGTGTTTCATGTAAGGAAAAACTTGGTGTTTGTTTTGATACATGTCATGTGTGGGACGGTGGTTATGATATCGTTAATCATCTTGATGAAGTTCTTTCTGAGTTTGATCGTCTGATCGGTCTTGACAAACTGTGTGCTGTACATTTAAATGACAGTATGAATGATTGCGGTGCACATAAGGATCGCCATCAAAAGCTTGGTCTTGGAAAAATTGGAGAGGAAGCTTTAAGAAGAGTTGTCACTCATCCAGCGCTTCAGGGTCGTCCATTTATTCTTGAGACACCTAACGAGGATGACGGTTATGCAAGAGAGATTGCCATGGTGCGTAAGTGGCAGGAGCAATAAATTAAAAAACAGCAGGAGGAAAGCGTGATGGATCATTTATTATATGGCTGTGCATATTATGATGAGTATATGCCGTATGAACGGCTTGACAAGGATCTTGCTATGATGAAAAAGGCAGGAATCAATGTAATCAGGATTGCAGAGTCGACTTGGAGCACAGAAGAGCCAGAAGACGGAGTGTTTGATTTTTCTCATGTCACAAAGGTACTAGAAGCTTGTGAACGCGAAAAAATTAATGTTATTATCGGAACACCAACATATGCAATACCAGCTTGGATGGCAAAAAAGTATCCGGATATCATGGTGACAGATAAGAGTGGGCGACGTCCATACGGTGCGCGTCAGATTATGGACATAACACATCACGCTTACCGTTTCTACTGCGAGCGTATTATTCGTAAGCTGATGGAAGTGGTAAAGGACTATTCCTGCGTTATTGGATTTCAGCTTGACAATGAGACAAAGCATTTTGGTACGAGCAGCGAAAATGTACAGCAGGCATTTGTATCATGGATTAAGAAGCAGTATCAGGGAGATATTGAGAGGTTCAATCACGATTTCGGACTGGATTACTGGAGTAACAGAATTAACAGCTGGGAGCAGTTTCCAAGTGTAAGAGGTACTATAAATGGAAGCCTTGGCTGTGCATTTGAGCAGTTTCAAAGAAGTCTTGTAACGGAATTTTTGATGTGGCAAAGAAGTATTGTGCAGGAATATCTGCGCGAGGATCAGTTTGTTACTCATAATTTTGACTTTGCATGGAAGGGTCATTCTTACGGTGTTCAACCAGATGTTGACCATCCATCTGCATCAAAGGCACTTACAATAGCAGGCTGTGATATTTATCATCCATCACAGGATGATCTGACAGGAAAGGAAATTTCCTTCTGTGGTGATATGACACGTTCACTTAAAAAGGATAATTATCTTGTAATTGAGACAGAAGCACAAGGTTTTCCAGAGTGGACACCATATTCAGGTCAGCTTAAATTACAGGCATTTTCTCATCTTGCAAGCGGAGCTGACAGTGTGATGTACTGGCATTGGCATTCAATTCACAATGCATGTGAAACATACTGGAAAGGTATTTTAAGTCATGATCTGCAGGAGAATGCAATTTATCGTGAGGTTAGCCAGATAGGAAAATCATTTGAGGCCTTAAGCGACAAATTGATTCACTTAAAGAAAACGAATCAGGCTGCTATTATGGTCAGCAATGAAGCATTAACTGCGCTTAACTGGTTCCAAATTCCTGGCGGAAAAACTTCCTATAATGATATTGTGCGCTGGATTTATGATGCGCTTTATGAGCAGAATATAGAGTGTGATATTATCTGGACAGATGAAACTAATCTCGATGCATATAAAGTGATTTTTGTCCCTGCATTATATAGTGCGCCAAAGGAAGTATTTGAGCGTTTATCAGCATTTGCAGCAAATGGAGGTACACTTGTTGCTACCTTTAAGACAGGCTTTACTGATGAGCATGTAAAGGTGAATTGTGACAGACAGCCGGCAGGTCTTTCTGAGTGCATGGGTGCCTGGTACGATCGTTTTACTGCACCAAAAAATGTTGGTCTGTCTGGTGAAACCTTTGGCTTATCAAAGGATGAATTGCAGGTACAAGACTTTATGGAGTTAGTTGAGCCAGCTGGGGCAAAGGTACTTGCCTTTTATGATCATTATATGTGGAAAGAGTATGCCGCTGTAACTAAAAACAGCTGGGGCAAAGGTACTTGCTATTATATCGCCTGCAAGACAAGCAGTGCATACATAAAGAAATTGACTGCCAGCATTGTAAAAGAGGCAGGACTTTGGGGCTGGAAGCAGGAAATTGCATTTCCAGTTATCATAAAAGAGGGTGTAAATCAGGAGGGAAAAAAGATTCGCTATCTGTTTAATTATTCAGGAAAGGAACAGAGCGTGAAGCTGCCAAAAGAGGCGTCAAAGGTATCAAGAGTGCTCAAAGAGGAGGGCGCAGTTTTGAAAAAAGATCGTTTGACGCTTGCACCATGGGGCTTTGTAGTAGAGGAGGTTTAAGTAAACAGGAGGAAAACACTATGAATCTTGATATGACAAAAGGCAGCCCATTAAAGCTGATTTTAAAGTTTTTAGTTCCGGTATTGTTAGGATGTTTATTTCAGCAGCTTTACAATATGGTCGATACAATTATAGTAGGAAAAGGTGTTGGATCAGATGCACTTGCTGCGGTAGGTGCAACCGGAACAATTGTATTTTTCATTCTTGGTTTTATGAATGGATTGACGACAGGCTTTACTGTTTTGTCATCACAGCGTTATGGAGCAGGCGACTATGAAGGGCTTAGAAAGAGTGTCGGCAATGCTTTTGTGCTTGGCTTGATTGTGACTGTTATTATGACAATTGCGAGCTTGCTTGGCATGGACTGGCTGCTTCGCATAATGCAGACGCCAGAGGATATCTTTGATATGTCAAAGGAATATATTGTTATCATCTGTGTGGGTATTATATTTACAACATTGTATAATTTAACAGCTAGCATTTTACGTGCAGTAGGAAACAGTAAAGTTCCGCTTTATTTTCTGATTTTATCAGCACTGTTAAACGTTGTTCTTGACTTGTTCTTCATCATGGTATTGTCATGGGGCGTAGCTGGTGCTGCCATTGCAACAGTTATTTCACAGGGTGTTTCAGGAATTTTATGTCTTGTATTTTTGCTTACAAAAGTAGATATACTAAAGCTAAAGAAGGAGCACTTTAAGCTCGATCCAATTGGTGCGAAAATTCAGTTAAATATTGGTATTCCAATGGCTCTCCAATTTTCTATCACTGCAATCGGAACAATGATTTTACAGGCAGCATTGAATTTGCTTGGCTCTACAGTAGTTGCTTCTTATACAGCAGCCTGCAAGGTAGAGCAGCTTGTGACTCAGGCATTTCAGGCAATGGGCATGACAATGGCAACATACAGTGCACAAAACTGGGGCATACATTCTACTGAGCGTATAAGAAAAGGCCAGAAGACAGCAATGGTTCTTAGCTGCAGCTATGCTGTAATTATTTACTTTGTCGTTCTTGCTATACTTCCTTTTATGACATCACTGTTCTTTGACGGTGATTTGACCACGGTGATCGGCTATGTGCGCGAGTATATTCAAATCTGTGGACTTTGCTTTATTCCGCTTGGTATGATTTTTATTTATAGAAATGTACTTCAGGGATGTGGATATGCACTGTTTCCTACACTTGGAGGTGTCGTTGAGCTGATCAGCAGAAGTGTGTTTGCATTCATGGCAGCAAGGGCAAAAAGTTATACAGGTATCTGTGTTGCTAATGCAAGCGCATGGGTGACGGCCGGAATCTTCTTATGGATTGCGTACCTGTTCATTATGAAGGATATTCTAAAGAAGGACAAGGAAAGAGAATTGCAGAAAAAAGCAGACATTTGATAAACTAGGCAGTCTGCGTATGGCATTTGTAAAAGAATATAGAGAGGTTTCATATATGATAGAAACAGCACAAAAAAAAGAACGTCTGCTTTTAGTTGCGGTGAATACGGCAGAGGAGAGCAGAGTAAGAGCATCGCTGGAGGAGCTTGCTCTTTTGGTGGATACAGCTGGCGGTGAGGCCGTCGGCTCTATCTATCAGAATCTTGATCATCCAATTTCAGCTACTTATGTTGGAAAAGGAAAGATTGAAGAGATTCGCCAGCTGGCAGCACAGTTAGATGCAGACGGTATTGTGTGTGATGATGAACTTACACCGGCTCAGATGAAAAATCTAGAGCAGGAGCTTGGCTTTAATGTGCTTGACCGTACCATGGTAATTCTTGATATTTTTGCATCACGCGCAAGAAGCAGTGAGGGAAAAATTCAGGTTGAGCTGGCACAGCTTCGTTACCGTGCAAATCGTCTGACAGGAATGGGTCAGTCTATGTCGAGATTAGGCGGTGGTATTGGTACAAGAGGACCAGGTGAGAGTAAGCTTGAGACAGACCGCCGTTTGATTCATCAGCGTATAGGTCAGTTAAAGTCGGAGCTTGAGCAGGTAAAGCGCACAAGAGAAGTTACAAGAAAAAGAAGAAATGATACGCATATACCAGTTGCTGCAATTGTGGGATATACAAATGCTGGAAAATCAAGCTTGTTAAATAAGCTGACTGGTTCAGAGGTACTTGCAGAGGACAAGCTGTTTGCAACGCTTGATCCAACAACAAGACTGCTTAGTTTAGGCAATGACGAACCGCTTTTAATGACGGATACAGTAGGCTTCATTGATAAGCTTCCACATCATTTGATTGATGCATTTCGAAGTACGCTTGAGGAAGCAAAGCATGCTGATCTGATTATTCATGTTGTAGACTGTTCAAATCCAGAGCATGAGACTCAGATGCAGGTTGTATACCAGACATTAAAGGAGTTAGGTGTAGAGGGGAAACCAATCTTTACTCTTATGAACAAGCAGGATTTGTTATCAGAAGAAGAAAAAGATCTTTTCGAGCGAGATATGCAGGCAGACCGCACAATTGAGATTTCAGTAAAAGATGGCACAGGTCTTGACGAGCTGCGCGAGGTGCTTCTTTCTTTTCTTAGAAATCGCAAAAAATATGTGGAGCGTCTCTATGGATACGATGAGATGGGAAAAATTCAGTTGCTTCGCAAGTATGGACAGATTGTAACAGAGGAGTATCGTGATGATGGCGTAGCTGTCACCGGATATGTTCCAAACGAATATTATAACCAGATTCAGTAAATGACCAGGAGGGCTTAAGATGGAGCAAACGGCTCAGATAAAAGAATGTGCACATACCGTTGCCGGAATTGTGGCGCACGTAGATGCAGGAAAGACAACATTGGCTGAGAGTATGCTCTACCTGACAGGCGGCACAAGAAAGCTGGGAAGAGTTGACCACAAGGATGCATTTTTAGATACGTATGAGCTTGAGAAAAACAGAGGAATTACGATTTTTTCCAAGCAGGCAGAGCTAAATTTGAAAAACAGAAAGCTTACGCTTTTAGATACGCCAGGCCATGTGGATTTTTCGGCAGAGATGGAACGAACACTTCAGGTGCTTGATTATGCAATATTGGTAATTAGTGTTGCAGATGGCGTGTCTGGTCATGTGCAGACACTGTGGCGTTTGTTAAAGCAGTATAATGTTCCTGTATTTCTTTTTATTAACAAAATGGATCAGCCAGGTGCTGATAAAGAAGAAACGCTGCCGCAGCTACAGAAACGTCTTGATGTCCGCTGCGTAGACTTTTCTGATCTTGAAAATTTCGATGAGCGTCTGGCAGAGACAGATGAGGAATTATTGGAACAGTTCTTTGAGACTGGAAAGATTAGACTGGAACATATAAAAAAGCAGATCAAGGATCGAAAGCTTTTTCCATGTTATTTTGGCTCAGCTTTAAAGATGCAGGGTATAACAGAATTTCTGGAAGGCTTTGAGATGTATACGACAGTACCAGTGTATGGCGATTTGTTTGGAGCACGTGTATTTAAAATTGCACGTGATGCACAGGGAAAACGACTGACATATTTAAAGGTGACAGGCGGTGTGCTTAAAGCAAAGCAGGTGATTGGTGAGGAAAAGATTGATCAGATCCGCGTCTACTCAGGTGCTTCATTTACATCAGTATCAGAGGCACAGCCTGGTATGGTTTGTGCCGTAACTGGATTAAATGATACTGTGACAGGACAAGGTTTAGGCTGTGAGATTCAGGCGCAAACGCCGATTTTGGAACCTGTTCTTACATACTGCGTGTCATTTTCGCCAGAGATTGATATTCACGAGATGTATAGAAAGCTTTCTGTGTTAGAGGAGGAGGAGCCGCAGCTGCAGCTTGTATGGCAGGAGGAGACTTCTGAGATTCATGCGAGAGTCATGGGTGAGGTGCAGATTGAAATTTTGCAAAGTTTGATTCGTGAGCGCTTTGGCGTGGAAGCCTTTTTTACTTCTGGTTCCATTATTTACAAGGAAACTGTGGAGAATACTGTTGAGGGAATCGGTCATTTTGAACCGCTTCGTCATTATGCAGAGGTTCACCTTTTAATAGAACCGGGAGAACCAGGCAGCGGAATGGTTTATGAGACAAACTGCAGCGAAGATTTGCTTTCAAAGAACTGGCAGCGCCTTATTATAACGCACCTAGAAGAAAAAAAACATAAGGGTGTGCTGACAGGCTCAGAGCTGACCGATACGAAGATTACACTTATAGCAGGCCGGGCCCACATAAAGCATACAGAGGGCGGAGATTTTAGACAGGCTACTTACCGTGCTGTCAGACAGGGTCTGATGCAGGCAAAGAGCAGACTCTTAGAGCCTGTGTATGCGTACCGTCTTGAAATTCCATCAGAATGTATTGGAAGAGCAATGACTGATATTCAGCAGATGTGCGGTACGTTTTCTGCTCCTGAGCAGGAAGGAGAGCTAAGCATACTTTCTGGAACAGCACCAGTATCAACGATGCGGGGCTATCAAAGAGAGGTCGTTGCCTACAGCAGAGGTCATGGTCGTCTTTTTTGTACATTAAAGGGATATGCACCGTGCCACAATGAGGAAGAGGTAGTGGAACGCATCGGCTATTTGCCGGAAGCAGATCTGTCAAATACGCCAGACTCAGTATTTTGCACGCATGGAGCAGGCTTTGTTGTTCCATGGTATGAAGTGCCAGATTATATGCATATTGAAGGTATGGAGCTGGAATCAGAAGAAGAGAAAATGCTTCGTGCAGCAAATGAGGCAAAACGTGCTAAGCAGGAAATAGTACGTTCTCTTGAAGACTATGAGGCAGAGAATGAGGAGCTAAAGCAGATCTTTGAGAGGACCTATGGACCTGTAAAGGTGTATCGCCAAGATGACGAGGAGCAGTATCAATCCTCAGCGTCAAAGGGAGCATCTACATATCGCCCAACAAAGAAAAAGCAGCAAGAAGAGGAATATCTTCTTGTAGATGGCTATAATATTATCTTTGGCTGGCCAGAATTAAATGAGCTTTCAAAGACAGATATTGCGGCAGCAAGGCTTACATTGATGGATATTTTAAGTAATTATCAGGGTTACAGCAAGTGTAAGCTGATCCTTGTGTTTGATGCCTATAAGGTGCCAGGAGGAACAGAGCATGTTGAAAAGTACCACAATATTTATATTGTGTACACAAAAGAGGCAGAGACAGCAGATCAATATATTGAAAAAACAGTTCATGCAATGGGAAGAAAGCATCGCGTAACTGTGGCTACATCAGATGGTCTTGAGCAGGTTATCATTCTTGGACAGGGTGGTGTGCGTATGTCAGCACTTGGCTTAAAAAAGCAAATTGAAAGTGCCGGTCATGAGATTCGCGAAATGTGTACAACAAAGTCAGACAGCGGTAAAGTCTATTTGTTTCATGAGACATCTGATGATGTTAAGAAAAAGCTTGATGAGATTCGTCTGGAAAAAAATGATAAAAAAAATGATAAAAAAATTGATAAAAAAATTGATATTGGGAAACAAGGGGAAAAGTAAAAAAACATTTGAAAGTGATTTCGACTGAGAGGAGAAATTTCTATGAAGGGAAAAAAGAAATCCTTTGCAGAGAAGATTAAAAAAGAAGGATGGATGAAAATTGATTGTCATCCGCTTGCTGTGTGGTTTGGCAGTACAATTGTAACTGTTTTGCTGTTGGAATTACTCAGCAGAAAATCATTATTTAGTCTGCTTCATTTTGTATTTGTGACACCGCATTTGTTTTTAATGAACTTTATGCTTGTGCTTACAACATATTCGCTTATGTTTTTGACAAGAAGGTGGGGATTTGTCAGAGGACTTGTGGCGATTTTTTGGGGCGCAATAGGTGTGACAGATTTTGTTTTGCTTTTGTTTCGAACAACACCGTTTAACTGGCATGATTTAAGCCTGATTGATTCTGCTATGCAGGTCATGAACCATTATGTATCAGGAATTGGATTTGTAGCAATCGGTGCTGTGATTGCAGCGTGTATTGTGCTTATAGTTGTGTTGTTTAAAAAGGCAGCACGTCTTGAAAAAAGGCCAAATTACAAAAAGGGTGCGGCAAGTGTAGTAACTGTGGCATTGTTAACAGTTTATTTTTGGTGTGTTGGCCGCTGGTCTGCAATTTTGCCGCGTAATTTCAGCAATATCGCGGAAGCTTATCAGACTTATGGTCTTGCCTACTGCTTTACAAATTCATACATCAGCACTGGAATTTCAAAGCCTGATAATTACGATGCGCAAAAGGTAGAAAATATCCTGGATGAAGAGGTTGTGCCTGTAAACACTGAAGTAGAGATTGATCCAGTGGAAACTACGGCACCAGAGGAAGTATCTGTCCCAGAAGAATATGAAGAAGAGACAAAGGCACCAATCGAAGAGTACGATGCAGGCGTCAATGTTATTTATCTTCAGTTAGAGTCATTCTTTGATATTACTGATTTGAATGATGTGACAGTAAATGAAGATCCGATTCCTAATTACCATCGCTTGTTTGATACATGCTCGTCTGGTTTTTTGAGCGTTCCATCTGTCGGTGCGGGAACAGCCAACACAGAGTTTGAGATTTTGACAGGCATGAATTTGGATTTCTTCGGCTGCGGCGAATATCCATATCAGACAGTACTTCGTGAGCAGACATGTGAGAGCCTGCCGTATTGTTATGACAACATTGGCTATACATCTCATGCAATTCATAACAATTCTGCTACATTCTATAATCGAAACATGGTATTTTCACGTCTAGGCTTTGATACCTTTACGAGCATGGAGTATATGTATAACCTGACATATACGCCTGAAAATTGGGCAAAGGATAAAGTACTTACTACCAACATTATCGAGGCGATGGAGTCAACTGATACAAGTGACTTTATCTATACAATTTCCGTGCAGGGACATGGTGCATATCCGACAGAAGAGGTACTTAAGGATCCTCACATCAAAGTGACGTTAAAAGAAGATGATGAGGCCAGACAAAATCAGCTGACCTACTATGCAAATCAGATTTATGAAATGGATTTGTTTGTAGCTGAGCTGACAAGACAATTAAAGGACTTTAATGAGCCGTGTATTCTTGTTATGTATGGTGATCACCTGCCAAGTCTTGGAATTGAGGAGACTGATATGAACCAGGGAAATCTCTTCACAACAAAATATATTTTGTGGAGTAATTTCCAGATGGAAAAGCAGGATAAAAACGTCGAGGCATACCAACTTGGTGCATATGTAATGCAGCGAATGGGCATCAATGAGGGAATTATGTTCCGTTATCATCAGAAATATTTTAAGGAGCAGAATGCAAACGAAAGTGCATATTTAGACTCAATGGCTGTTATTGAGTATGATATGCTGTATGGTGATAAAGAGGTATTTGGAGGCGAAAATCCGTATCAGCCGAAAAATCTTAAGATGGGCATTCTTCCAATAACATTAGATCGTGTTTTATACAAAGATGGTACAATGTGGCTGTATGGAAGCAATTTTAATGAGTTTTCAATTGTAATCATAAATGGAAAGCAGTATGAGCCTACATCACAGCACCAGAATCTGATTAAGATAGAGGATCTGAAACTTGGCGGTGATCTTGAGGTGTGCGTGGCACAGCAGGATGATTATGGCAAGACAATTCTTAGTACGACAAGAAGCTGTCGTGTTGAGGTAAATCACTAATGGTATAGTTTGACGATATGGATTGACGTACAGCAAAAAGTGAGATATGATTATACCAAGGTTCAAAGGTCGGCGATACGACTGGAGACAGTAACTAGGAAAGGGCAAAACAGACCATGGAAAAGATTATATTAACAGGTGACAGACCGACAGGAAGACTTCACGTAGGACATTATGTAGGCTCTTTAAGAAGAAGAGTAGAACTGCAAAACTCTGGTGAATATTCCAAGATATTTATTATGATTGCAGATGCACAGGCATTAACAGATAATATTGAAAACCCGGAGAAGGTTCGTCAGAACATCATCGAGGTAGCGCTTGATTACCTCTCATGCGGATTAGACCCGGCAAAGAGTAATATCTTAATCCAGTCCCAGATTCCGGAACTGTGTGAGCTGACTTTCTACTATATGGATCTCGTTACCGTAGCAAGACTTCAGAGAAATCCTACTGTAAAATCTGAGATTCAGATGAGAAATTTCGAGGCAAGCATTCCGGTTGGATTCTTCACCTACCCGATCAGTCAGGCTGCAGATATCACTGCATTTAAGGCGACGACAGTTCCAGTTGGAGAGGATCAGCTTCCGATGATCGAGCAGACAAGAGAAATCGTCCGCAAGTTTAATTCTGTATATGACGAAGTATTAGTTGAG
Source organism: Anthropogastromicrobium aceti (assembly GCF_020687335.1). NCBI lineage: Bacteria > Bacillati > Bacillota > Clostridia > Lachnospirales > Lachnospiraceae > Anthropogastromicrobium > Anthropogastromicrobium aceti. Next base: position 22,215 of record NZ_JAJEQN010000001.1, on the reverse strand, counting down.
CCAAGCGCTTTAATTTCTACTAATCAGGCATGTCTTCGTCTGCCAGGTATCGACGGCAAGGCAAAGATGAGTAAGTCTCTTGGAAACTGTATCTATCTGTCTGACAGTGAAGCAGATGTAAAGAAGAAGATCATGAGCATGTATACCGATCCAGAACATCTTCTTGTCAGCGATCCGGGACATCTTGAGGGCAATACAGTATTTACTTATCTGGATGCATTCTGCAAGCCGGAGCACTTTGAGAGATATCTGCCAGATTATGCAAATCTGGATGAATTAAAGGCTCATTACACAAGAGGCGGTCTTGGCGATGTAAAGGTAAAGAAATTCTTAAATAACATTATTCAGGAAGAGTTAGAGCCGATTCGTAAGAGACGTAAGGAATACGAGAAGGATATTCCAGAAGTTTATAACATTCTTCGCAAGGGTACCGAGGCTGCAAGAGAGGTTGCGGCACAGACATTGTCTGAGGTAAAGAGTGCAATGAAGATCAACTATTTTGATGATGTTGAGCTTATTAAGGCACAGAGCGAGAAGTATAAGGGAATCTAAGGAAAATAGAAACAAAATAAGGGCGTTCAAAGTCCGGTGCGAGTTAACCGAACTTTGAACGCCTCTTTTTTATCAATCTTTATCGCTAAAGCTAGTGACAATATCAATTGGCTCAAATGTTATGGAAATTGGAGTAAGACCGCCCTGACCAAAGTAAAGGCGTACATAGTGGTGGAAGCCAAATACACCGCCCTCTCTGGAGAGAGTCACTTCCTTTCCTTCACTTCCGTTGAAACTGTAGGTGCCAAACAGCTGATTGTCTACAAAGACAGATACCGGCATCTGAGCGAGTGGTGTGGACTCTGAGGAAGCTGTGATGCTGATACGAAAAGTACCAAAGCCCTCGGTGGTGATTCCAAACATATGGCTGTCGCCTTTTTCGCTGGAAATTCCATTAAGAGGAAGTGTGGTAACTCCCTTGATATCATGATATACGATATCAAAATCAGAAGTAAGCTGTGCATTTTCCGGTACATTTACAAGCTCAATCTCTGCTTCTTTGCCAGTAAGACGAAGAAGAGCAGGGGAGTTCATCAAAAAGCGGCAGATATTTTCAGCACAGCGAGTTAGATGACGGCGCTCTAAACGACCGCTTGCAAGTGCAGCTTCAAGATCACCCATTACCTGCGTTGTATCGGATGTTACCATGTAGAGATCATTCTGCGCGAGAACCATAGCAGCAAATTTTTCACGAGATGGCTTGTCCTTTGGTGCATTGTTGATCTCAGCCCACCAGTCTGTCATAACGATGCCTTCAAAGCCCCACTCACCACGCAAAATATCTGTGTTAAGCTGATGGTTTCCAGCAGTCCAAAGACCATTTACGCTTCCGTAGGTAGTCATAATAGAGCTTGCATAGCCGCTTTTTACAGCAATCTCAAAGCCCTTTAAGTAGATTTCACGAACTGCGCGCTCAGAAATGACACTGTCCACAAAACGACGGTGATACTCCTGATTGTTTCCGCAGAAATGCTTGATTGTTCCTGTTACACCAGCGCGTCCCATTCCCTCTAACTGAGCGGAGGCGATCACACCACTTAAAAGTGGATCCTCAGAGAAATATTCGAAGTTACGGCCGTTTAGCGGACAGCGGTGAATATTCATGCCAGGTCCAAGAAGGCTTTCGATATGGTTATTTCTCATCTCGATTCCTTCCATTTCAAAAAGATCAGCGTTCAGGCTTGTGTTGAACGTGCAGGCAAGCAAGGTTCCGCCAGGAAGACTAAATGCGTTAGTACCGCAGTCCATGCGAAGGCCGGACGGACCATCTGTGCAGCAGCCAGCCGGGATGCCAAAGTATGTAAGATTTGGTGTCAGACCACCGAAAGCAGCAGCAGTTCCAGGTGTTACTTTTGGACTTGACATGCCTTCGCCCTTTACTATATGGCACAAATCGAGATCAGACAGCTGTGCAAGAAATTCGTCCATAGAAACAATGCCGCGTTTTACGTCATCAAGCTTATAGCCCTTATCACCAGTATAGTCAGCACATTGCGGACATGTATCCTCACTGTAATGCTGTAAGTAAACAGGAGCAGCCTGAATAATAGGTACAAGTGTACCATCCTCATTTGTCTTAGGAGTCATGCGCTCAAGATGGCGGCGAGGAGCAAGCTGCTGGGAGAGCTCTTCTAAAGCAACTGTTTCTGTAAGCGCGAAGCTTCCGATTTCCGTTGCATTTCGCACATTGGTACCAGCTAAAATTGTATAGGTGCCTTCCTCAAGCACATAGCAAAACGCATGTCCTGTAATGCCGCTGTCATCGTAGGAGGAAAGTGAATAAAAGTCAATCGCAAGAATACCGCTTTCACCCTCACCAGGTTCAAGAAGTTCAGTCTTTGCAAAACGAATCAGCTCGCGAGACGGCTTTCCAAGAAAACCTTGTGGCTTTTGTACATAAAACTGTACTGTTTCCTTACCTGCCACATCGCCTGTGTTTGTAATATCGTAAGTAACATGTAAGGTATCGGTTTTAGAAACTTCGCCCTTTGCAAGTCCGGCTGGCAGAGAACACATGTCAAGTGCAGCCTGTACATCAAAGGTAGTATAAGACAGACCATAGCCAAATGGATAGCGAACCTTTTCCTTCGCAAATGTTTCAAAATAGCGGTAGCCTACATAGATATCTTCTTCATAGCGAATGGTATCCTCACAGCCAAAATTCCGGGTAGATGGATAATCATCAATATGATAAGCAATCGTATCACTGAGGCGTCCGCTGGCAGGAACCTTTCCGGTGATGACATCGACAGCACCAGAACCGCCTTCCATGCCGCCCTGCCATATATAAAGAACAGATGATGGCTCATAGCGGTCAACAAAGCTCATATCAATGATATTTCCAACATTTAAGATAACAACTGTACGTGAAAAATGGCGGCATACGATTTCAAGCATTGCCTCTTCACCGTCTGTCAGATACCAGCTTCCTTTCTCAGCAGCATTGTCACGGTCCTCACCAGCAGTGCGGCCGATTACGATAAGTGCAGTCTGGCAGCGGGAAGCAGCGCCAGATACAAGTTCATCGCTAAGCGGCATTTCGACCTGACACCAAGGCTCCTGTGCCCAGCCATTTCCCAAATCAAAAGGATGATCTTTTAACCAGTTTTTGTAAGCTGTTTTTACTTCCACGTCAATTGTAAGAGAAGATTCTGTAAGGGCATAGTCAAGATCATGTACATAGCTTGTATTAACAAGACCGCCAGATCCGGTTCCGCTTTTATAATACTCAAATTGAGTACGGCCAAATACGGCACATGTCTCGCCATCGGCAAGAGGAAGTGTATTGTTTTTGTTTTCAAGAAGCACGCAGCCCTCAGCAGCAGCCTGTCTTGCAAGTGCAGCATATTGCTTCCAGTCAAGTGTAAATTTACTCATAGAAATGGTTTCCTTTCATTATAATATGCGAAATACATTGACAATTTCATGCTTCCATCTTACAATAAAAAGGATATTATTTCAATAAAAAACATTGTGAAATCACAGATATTGGCTGCAGTTCACGGGGCTATGTTACGAAAGCACTTCGGTGTAATGGTTTCGTCGCCGGACCAAACTCCGCAGGTTCCTTTTATGTTCTTTCTTAGTTATATATTACTTTGAAAGACCTGCTCCAAGTGTCCGGCTCGTGAAATCCATTCACCTTCGGGCTTTGCTATAAATATTGGCTGAGCCGTGAATTTTAAGAAATGTTGGAATAGCTATCAAAAAAATGAACATAGTAATTTATTTTAAAATTAGGAGGAAACAATAATGGAAGACGACGGCAGCGCGGATACGGATACGAATAAGCAGATTTTTGTGAGAGTTTCGAAAGGAGGTCTCGCATGATAGGGGCAATTATTCTGCAGGTCATTCTGATCGCACTGAACGCAGTGTTTACGTGTGCAGAAACGGCAATAGTTTCATTAAACGACAATCAATTAGAAGAGATGGCAAAAAAGGATGAAGCAAAAGCAGCGCTTTTATCTGGATTTAAGGCAAAGCAGGAGCGTTTTTTAACAGCTATGCAGCTTGTTTCAATGGCAAGTGTATGCTTAGGAAGTGCATATGCGGCGCTTGTTTTTAGAAAACCGCTGGAAGATTTTATTGGAAAAAGCGGACAGGCAATAAATCCAAATGTATTGGATGGACTTTGTGTCACTGCAATTTCACTTGTATTATGTATTGTAACGATGATTTTTGGACGTATGGTGCCAAAGCGTTTGGCAGCAGAAAAAGAAGAAGAGATGGCAGTTCGTTTTTCTTCTATTGTTTATGTGGTACAGATTGTCTTTTTTCCGCTAATTTGGCTTTTAATTGCCGCGTCACATACGCTTCTTCGTTTATGTGGTGTTGATCCACATCGTCAGACTCAAATTACGGAAGAAGAGATTCGCCTGATGGCAGAGTCTGGAAGTCAGAAGGGAACGATTGATACACAGGAAAATGAATTTATACAAAATGTGTTTGAGTTTAATGATGTTTCTGTCGATGAAATCTGTACGCATCGAAAAGATGTTGTCTGTGTGTATGCCGATGAGAGCCGTGAGGAATGGGAAAAAGTAATCTACGAAAACCGTCATAGCTTCTATGTTGTTTGCGGAGCGGATACTGATGATATTGTTGGTGTGCTCGATGCAAGAGAGTATTTAAGATCAAGAGACCATTCAAGGGAAGCCGTGATGAAAAACTGCGTGCGAAAGCCTTATTTTATTCCTGAAAATATGAAAGCTGCGTCATTGTTTTCAAATATGAAAAAGACAGGAAACTATTTTGCAGTCGCAATTGATGAGTATGGCGGAATGGCAGGAATAGTTACTATGCGAGATTTGCTTGAGCTGATCGTTGGTGAGTGGAAGGAACATGATGAAGAGCCTGAGCCAAGTGATATAGAAAAAATTGGTGATAGCCTGTGGTGCATTCAGGGTGCAGCTTCACTAGATGAGGTTGCAGAGGAACTTGATGTGGAACTTCCGCTTGATGAATATGATACCTTTGGCGGCTATGTGCTTGGTGAACTTTGTTATGTGCCAGATGATGGCACACAAGTTTCTGTTCTTACACCTGATCTTGAAATTATGGTTACTTCAATAAAAGATCACAGAGTAGAAGAGACTACGGTGCGAAAACGTATTGTACAAGAGGAACAAACTTAATTAGAAAAATGATTTCCCATTGAAATCCATATATTCATTCGATATAATGAGAGTACTGATGGCCGTGCATCAGTACTTTTATTAATTTACGAAAAAAGAAAGGGGAGAGATACTTATGGAACAAAATAAGAAAAAAGCCGGCAAGGCAGCGATGATTTTCAGGTTTTTAAAACCATGCCTGCCGCTTATGCTGACAGGTCTTTTCTTTTCAGCAATGATTACTGTCTGTCAGGCATTTATCCCACAGGTTATTCGAATTAGTGTAGATGGTGTCTTAGGAAGTGACTTGTCTAAGATTCCAGAATGGGTGAAAGCCTTTTTATCAGAAGAAACGATTCGTGAAAATCCTGGAAAGATGCTTACGATTGCAGCGCTTGCCGTCATTTTGCTTGCAGCTATAAACATCGCTGCAAACTACTACTCAAAGGTATTTGCAGCAAAGGGTTCAGAAAGCTTTGTAAAGGGCATGAGAGATCAGTTGTATGATCATATTCAGAAGTTACCGTATAGTTGGCATGTAAAGAATCAGACAGGTGATATCATTCAGCGCTGTACATCAGACGTAGATGTTGTGCGAAATTTTGTAACTAATCAGTTGATGGAAGTATTTCGTATTATCTTTTTGATTGTATTCTACATGGTGATCATGTTTTCAATGAATGTTAAAATTTCATTGATCGCTGTGTCCTTTTTTCCGATTGTAATTCTGTACTCTGGATACTTCTTCTCAAAGATTGCACAGCACTTTCAGGAAGCAGATGAGGCAGAGGGAATTTTATCAAGCGTTGTTCAGGAAAACTTAACTGGTGTACGAGTGGTGCGCGCATTTGGAAGAGAATCATTTGAGCGCAAACGTTTCGATGAGAAAAATGAGCGCTTTGCAGGACTGTGGATTTATTTAGGTAAGTTTTTGAGTCTTTATTGGTCGATTGGTGATCTGATTACAGGTATTCAGATTCTTACAGTCATCTGCATGGGTGTGTTATTTACAGTAGATGGCAATCTGACTGTCGGTGAATTTATTGCTTTCGTATCCTACAATTCCAGTATGGCATGGCCAGTCAGAAGTCTGGGACGAATCATATCCGAGATGAGTAAGGCAGGTGTGTCAATTGACCGTATTGCCTATATCCTTGATGAAAAGGAAGAAGATGATCGTCCAGGCGTGACAAAGCCTGCAATAAATAAGGATATTGTATTTGATAATGTGAACTTTAAATATGAAGAGGGAGCCGCTGTCTTAAAGAATGTCAGCTTTACTGTTCCGGCAGGAAAGACATTTGCTATTCTTGGAAATACAGGAAGCGGAAAGAGTACACTTGTACATCTATTAAATCGTCTTTACGATCTGCCTGATGGTTGTGGAAAGATTACTATTGGCGGTGTTGATATTCGCGATATTGATCGTCAGTATTTGAGAAGCCAGATTGGTATGGTGCTTCAAGAGCCATTCTTATATTCAGGAAGCATAAAGGAAAATGTTGGAATAACAAGGGAAAGTTCAGCATTTGATGATATTCGTGAGGCATGTGAGATTGCCTGTGTAGACAGTGCGATTGACAGTTTTACAGACGGTTATGAAACCATTGTTGGAGAGCGTGGCGTAACGCTTTCGGGCGGACAAAAACAGCGAGTTGCGATTGCACGTATGCTTGTAGAACATACACCTGTTATGATTTTTGATGATTCTCTTTCAGCAGTAGATGCACAGACAGATGCCATGATACGTGAGGCATTAAAAAAGAGAATGGCAGGAACAACAGTTATTTTGATTGCACATAGAATCACGACTCTTATGCAGGCAGATTGCATTATGGTACTCGAAGATGGTGCTGTGGCAGAGATGGGAAGCCATGAACAGCTTATGGAGCATCATGGTATTTACCGCAGAATTTATGATATTCAGATGAATACTCAATTAGATGCTGATTCTGTATAAGAAAATTAAAAAGTGTCCGCAAATGTGATGCAGGCACAGAAAGGCAGGATAAAAATAGTATGCAGATTGAAGAAAAAGAATATGACCAGTCGTTTGACTGGCGTATTTGGAAGAAACTGTTTCCATTTATGAAGCCGTTTCGCAAATATATGATTATTGCACTTGTTTTTAATACGTTGTGTGCACTTGTCGATATTGCGCTTCCTTTGTTTCAGCAGTATGCAATTAATCATTTTATCAGCGGCAATACTACAGAAGGAATTGGAAGCTTTGCAGGAACTTATTTAGTTACTATTATATTTCAGACTGTCAGTGTTGTAATTTTTTGCCGCTGTGCTATGGTGATTGAGATGAATATGGCAAAAAATATGAAGAAGGCATGCTTTGATCATCTTCAGCAGTTGTCTTTTTCTTATTATAATACAACACCAGTCGGCTATATTTTGGCAAGAGTAATGAATGATACAGGACGAATCAGTGGTCTGATAGCATGGAATCTTCTTGATATGTTGTGGGCGATGTTTTATGTAGTGGGAATCTTTGGCATTATGCTTGCACTAAACTGGAAGCTGGCACTTTGGATTATGTTAATTGTGCCGGGTCTGGTGCTTCTTACAAGCTTTTTCCAGAAGCGTATCTTAAAATGGAACAGGCAGGTCAGAAAGAAAAATTCAATGATTACAGGTGCATATAATGAAGGAATTACAGGTGCGCAGACATCAAAAGCGCTTGTCATTGAGGAAAAAAACAGCCGTCATTTCAAGGGACTTACTGATGACATGAAAACAGCAGGTGTGAAGGCGGCACGTATGAATGGTCTTTATGTAGCACTTGTTGTATTTTGTGGTTATATTGGTGTGGCACTTGCATTAAAGCAGGGCGGTGAGCTTGTGTTGGCACAGGCTCTTCAGCTTGGTACGTTATCAGCCTTTACCACATACGCTGTCAACATGTTTGAGCCAATTCGAAACATCGCGTCTAACTTGTCAGAGATTGTGGCAGCACAGGCTAATATCGAGCGTGTCACAGGACTTCTTGAGGAAGAACCGCAGATTAAGGATCGTCCTGATGTCATTGAAAAGTATGGCACAGCATTTGAGCAAAAGCGTGAAAATTGGGAGCCAATTAAGGGTGATATTACATTTGAAGATGTGACGTTCCATTACCCAGATGGAAATGAAAATATTTTAGAGCATTTTAACCTTCATGTTCCGGCAGGAACGACAGTTGCCATTGTCGGAGAGACAGGTGCTGGAAAGAGTACACTGGTAAATTTAGCTTGTCGTTTCTTTGAACCGACACAGGGTCGTATTTTAATCGATGGTGTGGATTACAGAGAGCGCAGCCAGTCATGGCTTCACAGCGCGCTTGGTTATGTGCTTCAAAGTCCTCATTTGTTTACAGGAACAATTATGGAAAATATCCGTTATGGAAAGCTAGAAGCTACAGATGAAGAGGTTATTGAGGCAGCAAAGATCGTATCAGCAGATCAGGTAGCAAAGCGTCTTGAAAAGGGATGGCAGACAGATGTTGGAGAGGGTGGAGATTCCATGTCCACCGGAGAAAAACAGCTTATTTCATTTGCAAGAGCTGTGTTGGCAGATCCGGCGATTTTTGTTCTGGATGAAGCAACGTCTTCTATTGATACAGAGACAGAGCAGCTGATTCAGAATGCGATTTCTTATCTTTTAAAGGATCGTACTTCATTTATCATTGCCCATCGCCTCTCGACAATCCGCCAGGCAGATGTAATTCTTGTTGTTAAGGCTGGAAAGATCATCGAGCAGGGAACACACGACGAGCTGATGGCAATGAAGGGCTATTACCATGATCTGTACACACAGCAGTTTAAGGAAGAGATGATGGAAGAATTAGTAAAATAATTTAAATCCATCCGCCATCCATTGTAAGAATTTGACCAGTGAGGTAGTCTGGTGCATCTGCAACCATGCAGATCATCTGGGCTGCCTCTTCTTTTGTACCCTCACGTCCAGCAGGTATTTCATCTGCGAGAGCCTCAGCCTCCTCCTTTGACAGCCAAGCATTCATCGGTGTTTCAATTGCACCAAAAGCGATGGCATTCACCTGAATATTACTAGGAGCTAGTTCTTTAGCGAGAGCTTTTGTAAAACTGTTAATGGCACCCTTGCTTGCAGAGTAGACAGCCTCACAAGAGGCACCTACATTGCCCCATACAGAGGAAATATTTATGATGCGTCCGTGGTGGCGATGTACCATGGATGGGATGACAAGATGACATAAATTCATGACAGAACCGATATTGACATTCATTACACGCTGCCACTCATCAGGTGTCATATCCTGGAAAAGACCGATATGGGAGATTCCGGCATTGTTTATTAAAAGATCAATAGGGCCAAAATGTTCATTTGCCTGTGCTAAAAGTGATTTGCATGCTTCATAGTCTGATACATCAGCGGAAAAGGTCAAAACATCAGCGCCTTTTTCCTTTGCTTTTTTTGCTGTATTTTCTAAGCCTTCCTTATTTTTCATAGAAACAAGAATCAGGCAGTTATCAGTACTTGCAAGAGCCAGCGCAGCAGCCTGTCCAATGCCAGAGGATGCACCTGTAATTAAAATTGTTTTTGACATTATATTTATACCTCATAGAGCTGTTTATATTTTTTCCCAGCAGCAGGAAATCGCTAATTAGTATAGCACAAAGAAATAAAAAGTGCAAAAGGCACAAATAAACTTGCTTGACAAGCGATTTCTATGTGATATAATCAAAATGGAGTTGTAATAATATTGTAACAATTTAACTGATATTATGTTTTTGTACCTGCAGGCAAGATGGCAGGCTACGGGAAGGTACAGGTTTTTGAGATATGAATAAATTATGCAGGAATGCGCTGGCATCCTGTCTGGCTGCGACATTTGCAGTTGGAGGAGGCATTGCAGTACCGGCAGCATCAGGCGCGTCGCTTGAACAGGATACAGCTGTGGCAGGCATGGCGGTTTCTCTCGATAACTACTATGCAAGCAGCCAGACGCCTGAAGCAGATATTATGGATTATATTCGTTATATAGTTGCTTCAGCACAGGAGAAAAAGATCATCCCAGTTTTTACTGTAAATGCGACGACGAAAGAAGATGGTTCCGTTGTATTTGGAACTAGCTTGGTATCAAAGGATGCCAGCGAAAAGGAAGAAGGACTTGTCAGTGTAATGGCAAGCTTAAATGTTAGAAATAAGCCATCTGTATCAAGCAATGTGATCGGATATTTATACAGCAATTGTGTTGTTTCTATTTATGATACTGTTGATAACAGTGAAGGCAGCTGGTATCTGATCAAAAGTGGAGATGTAGAGGGTTATGTGTCATCTGATTATGTATTAACAGGTGCAGCTGCAAAGGCGAGCGATGAGGATCTTACAAACCGTTATGCAAAGGTAAAAGCCAATACAGCGGTTGTTTACAGTTCAGCATCAAGCGGTGCCGATAGTGTTGGCAATGTTTACAAGGATGGTGATTATAAGGTTCTTGCAATTCAGAACGGATTTGTAAAGATTGCAGTTAACGAAGAATTTGCCGGATTTGTTAAAGCAAAGGATGTTTCTTTATATACACGTCATGCAGAGGCAGTAGCAATCACTGATCAGATGGTAAAAAATCAGTTGGACAGCTATCTTGTAGATATTCGCGATGCAGAGGCAATTTTTGAAAAGCGTATGGCAGCAGCAGATTATCAGGCAGCTTACAACGCAAGTACATATGCATATCAGCTTTGGGAATATTACATAAATGATGCTTCTAACGCAGGTTATGCAGACTTAGTAACAACAGCAAAGAGCGAGCAGAAAAAGACAGCCGACATGGTAGCGCGTGCGACAGCAGCGTTAAATGGTGAGACAGTTGCAGAGACGTCAACGGAGGTACCTACTACTACTACGACAGTGGCAGCTACGTCTGCTGAGGAAACGACAACAAGCTCACAGGCACAGACTTCATCAAGCGAAGCAGAAGAAACGCAGCCAGATCAGACAGAGTCGACAGCACCAACTACAGTAGAAGATACCACGACTACGACAGCTGAGCAGACAACACCAACTACAGTAGAGGATACCACGACTACGACAGCTGAGCAGACAACGCCGACTACAGTAGAGGATACCACAACTACAACAGCTGATAATACTACTCCTTCAGAGACTGTAAAAGCAATTCAGGGTATTGAGGCATTTTATACTGGAAGCAGTAAGACAGAAGGACAGGTACTCAGTGCAAGTGAGCTGTATATTGTTGTTACTTACACAGATGGAACAACACAGACAGTAACAGAAGGCTTAAGCTGTGAGCAGGTTGGCATGATGTTAAGTGCAGGCTGGAACACTGTTACTGTAAGCTATCAGGGATTCTCTTCTTCATTTGATTTAAATGTGGCAACAGTTGAGGCTTCTTCAGAAACACAGCCGTCAGATGTTCCATCATCAGAGACAGTACCTGATGAGACAACCACTACAGTTGAAGAAACTGCTCCATCATCAGAGGCAGAGACAACCACCACAGTTGAGGAAACAGTTCCATCATCAGAGACAGAGACAACCACCACAACAGCGGCAGAAACTACTACCACAACAGTTGAAGCGACAACAACAACAGCGGCAGAGACTACTACCACACAGGAAATTACAACTCCATCAAACAATTCAACACCGCTTCGTGATTCAATTGTTAATTATGCATTAGGCTGGGTAGGTCAGTGCAATTATGTATACGGCGGCACCGATCTTTCTATTGGCGGTTCCGTAGACTGCTCTGGATTTACTATGCAGGTATACAGCAGAGTGGCAGGCGTAAGCCTTCCGCATCACTCAATGTCACAGATGAATTGTGGTTCTGCTATCACTTACGATCAGCTTAGACCAGGTGATCTTGTATTTTACAATAATCCGAACCATGTGGCAATTTACATCGGTAACGGTGCAATTGTTCATGCAGGTTCACCAGAGACTGGAATTAATATAACATCTGTATTCTTTAAGACACCGATAGGATATCGTACATATTTGCCGTAAAGAATACTAAAGTAAGGCGACACCCGAAAGGGTGTCGTTTTTATTTATAGAGAGAATATCCTTGCACTTTTTTATATTTGTGTTATCATAATATAATGATTAATTGTATGTCATTATTCGAACATGAAAGGTGAAGGGTATGAAAATAATAATTGCGGGCGTCGGAAAGGTTGGATCAACGCTGACTAGGCAGCTGAGCGCCTCAGGTTATGATATTACGCTTATTGATGTAAAGCAGCAGGTATTGGAAGCAAACGTAGAAAAATATGATGTAATGGCTGTTTTAGGAAATTGTGCCACTATGGAGACATTGCTTCAGGCAGGTGTAAACGATGCGGATCTTTTAATTGCAATGACTGGTGCAGATGAGTTAAATCTTCTGTGCAGCATGACTGCTCATGGAATCAATCCAAACATCCATACAATTGCAAGAATCTGTAATCCTGATTATACAGATCAGGTTTACAAAATGCAGAAAACATTTGCGCTGTCATTGACAGTAAATCCGGAAAAGCAGGCTGCAATCGAGATTGAACGACTGCTTAAATTTCCAGGCTTCTTAAAGAGAGACAGCTTTGCAAAGGGAAGAGTAGAGATCGTAGAGCTGCGTGTTGATGAAAGAAGCCGTTTGAGCAATGTTGCTCTTAGCGAATTGAATCGTGTAATAAAGTGCCGTGTTCTTGTATGTGCCGTGCTTAGAAGAGGTGATGTTGTAGCACCGGATGGAAGCTTTGTGCTTAGAGAGGGCGACAGAATCTTTGTTACGGCATCAACAGAAAGCTTGGCGACACTTCTTGATAATCTTGGAATTATAACAAAAAAGGTCAATCATGTTATGATCTGCGGCGGCGGACGTGTAAGCTATTATCTTGCTCAGCAGCTTGAAAAAGATGGCATGACGGTACGTTTGATCGAGAAGGATCCAAAGCATTGTGAGGAACTTGCAGCGCTTCTTCCTAAAACAGAGATTATCAATGATGATGCGAGCAATACATTTGTGCTGAAGCGTGAAAATCTTGAAAGCTGTGATGCACTTGTCACGGCAACTGGTATGGACGAGTTAAATATGATTATTTCTCTGTATGGAACTAAGCATGGTGTATCTCAGGTTATCACAAAGCTTGGTCATATGGAAAATGGCAGCATGATTGATCAGCTTCCGATTGGAAGTACGATCTGGCCGAAGGATCTTTGCTGTAACGGTATTGTGCGTTATATACGTGCAATGCACAATCAGACAGGAGCAGCCGTATCAGTTCATTCCATAGCAGATGGAAAGGCAGAGGCAATTGAGTTTCATGTTGAAGAGAAAAAGCCGTATTGTGATAAACCGTTAAAGAACATGAAAGTGAAGCAAAATATTCTTGTAGCCTGTATTACACACGGCGGCGTTACAGAGCTTCCAGGAGGAGATTCTGTTATTCGAGAGGGTGATACAGTTGTTGTTGTCACAACAAGAAATGATATTATCTATAAGCTTGACGATATTTTTGAAGCATAACAAATACAGTTTCTGCAAAAAAGGAGTTTTTTAATTATGAACTATAAAATGATGGGGCGGCTGATTGCGCAGATTCTGTTGGCGGAGGCGGCATTTATGGTGCCGGCACTGATTATAAGTCTGGTTGGTCAGGATAGTCAGGCAATTTTAGGATTTGCTTTAAGTATCCTTGTGATTTTAGCAGTGGCAGGCATGCTTATGTTTTTTGCAAGAAAAGCCAAAAAAGGCTTTTATGCAAGAGAAGGTATGGTTTGTGTCGGACTCGCGTGGATTGTAATGAGTCTTTTGGGCTGTCTTCCATTTTGGATTTCACGTGAAATTTCGTCTTATCTTGATGGATTATTTGAGATCGTATCTGGTTTTACGACAACAGGTGCATCTATTTTATCGAATGTAGAAGGTCTTTCAAATGGAATGCTTTACTGGAGAAGCTTTAGCCACTGGGTTGGCGGTATGGGTGTTCTTGTATTTTTACTTGCAGTTGTTCCTGTCAGCGGCCGAAATGATGGTTTTACAATGCATCTGCTTCGAGCAGAGAGCCCGGGACCTAATGTTGCAAAGCTTGTTCCAAGAATCAGAAGCACAGCCGGAATTTTATATATTTTGTACATTGTATTGACAGTAATAGATTTCCTGCTTTTGATTGTTGGAAAAATGCCTGTATTAGAGGCTGTGTGTACAGCATTTGGAACAGCCGGAACTGGTGGATTTGGTGTAAAAAATGATAGTATGGCAAGCTACAGTCCATATATTCAAAATGTATGTACAGTGTTCATGCTGCTGTTCGGTGTGAATTTTAGCTGCTATTATCTTTTGATAATGAAGCAGGTAAAGAGTGTATATAAAGATGAGGAACTTCGTCTTTATGTTGGAATGGTACTGGGCAGTGTGCTTTTGATTGTGATTAACCTGAGAGGCTTTTATGGAACACTTGAAGAGACAATACGCCACGCATTTTTCCAGGTGGCCAGTATTGTGACGACTACAGGTTTTGCTACCACAGACTTTGATTTGTGGCCAGGTTTTTCAAAGTCAATCCTATTATGTCTGATGGTAGTGGGTGCCTGTGCAGGAAGTACAGGCGGAGGCTTTAAGTGCGGAAGACTTTTGCTTGTCTTTAAGAGTCTTAGAAGAAACATCCAGAAAATGCTTCGTCCGCAGCGAATCCAGGCAGTGCGCAGCAACAAGCAGGTCGTATCAGAGAAGGTGCTTGAAAATACAAACGCCTATCTTGCTGCATATGTACTTATTATTATGTTTAGTCTGCTAGTTATTTCAATAGATGGTTTTTCTGTTGAAACTAATTTTTCAGCCGTACTTGCCTGCTTTAATAATATCGGACCAGGTCTTGAATTAGTAGGCCCGACATGTAACTTCTCAATTTATGGTCCGCTGGCAAAAATTGTACTAATTTTTGATATGCT
The DNA here is from genome assembly GCF_020687335.1 of Anthropogastromicrobium aceti. NCBI lineage: Bacteria > Bacillati > Bacillota > Clostridia > Lachnospirales > Lachnospiraceae > Anthropogastromicrobium > Anthropogastromicrobium aceti. Next base: position 7,123 of record NZ_JAJEQN010000001.1, on the reverse strand, counting down.
GGCTGGACGATTGGAAATTTTCCCAATTTTGATTCTTTTGTCACGCGATACGTGGAGACGCTGATAAATATTAGTGACGAGAAATATAAAAAAGTGCCGTGGATGTCCATGGCACTTTTTTGATATGCATTAAAGCAATGTAATATTGTGCTTTTTTGCTTCCTTTCTGATATCAGCCGGCCAGATAGAGGACTGAACCTCACCGATGTGGGCACGGCGAAGGAAGAACATACAGATACGAGACTGACCAATACCGCCGCCAATAGTGTAAGGAAGTTCTTTATTTAGTATTGCCTTTTGGAAAGCAAGGTTGGCGCGCTCTGGGCAGCCAGCCTTCTCAAGCTGAGTGCGAAGAGAGTTCTCATCAACACGGATACCCATGGAGGAAAGCTCAAGAGCAATATCAAGAACTGGATAGTAGACAAGAATATCGGCGTTGAGTGCCCAGTCATCATAATCTGGTGCACGTCCGTCATGCGGCTCGCCATTTCCAAGCTTATCACCAATCTGCATCAGGCAGACAGCCTTTTTTTCTTTCGTGATCAGATATTCACGCTCCTTTGGAGTCTTGTCCGGGTACATGTCAAGTAGCTCCTGAGAAGTAATAAAGAAAATTTCCTTAGGAAGAATTTCTTCTATGTAATCATACTGGATTGCCATGTACATTTCTGTCTTTCTAAGTGTCTTGTATACATCACGGACAACGGACTTTAAAGTGTCGAGTGTTCGATCGTCTTTTGAGATGATTTTTTCCCAGTCCCACTGGTCAACAAAGATGGAGTGGATATTATCTGTAGTCTCATCACGGCGAATTGCGTTCATATCGGTGTAAAGACCTTCACCATTTGAGAAGCCATATTCCTTTAAAGCATAGCGCTTCCACTTTGCGAGAGAGTGTACAACCTCAGCATTAAAACCACTTTGCTCCTTAATGTCAAATGATACAGGGCGTTCAACACCATTTAAGTTGTCATTTAAGCCGGAAGCCGGATCAACAAACAGCGGTGCTGATACGCGAAGCAAATTTAGCTGTTTTGCGAGCAGATCCTGAAAGAAATCTTTGACTGTTTTGATGGCAATCTGTGTATCATGCAGATTTAAAGCTGGTTCATAGCCCTCTGGGATAATTAAGTGTTCCATAATTCCTCCAAGTAGATTTATTTAAACGGACATCAGATAATAGCTGCAGCCGTCTAGAAGTATGTTAAGATAGTGTGATGCTTTTGTCAACGGGTCTGTCCATTTCCAGTGATAACATATTTGTAAGCTGTCAGCTCACGAAGTCCCATTGGACCGCGCGCGTGAAGCTTCTGTGTTGAAATTCCCATTTCACAGCCAAGACCAAACTCACCTCCGTCAGTAAAGCGAGTTGATGCATTGACATATACGGCAGCACTGTCCACAAGAGTTGTAAATAGAGCAGCAGTCTGTTCATTCTGTGTGATGATTGATTCGCTGTGATGAGTAGAGTGGGAAGCAATATGTGAAATTGCTTCGTTCACATCACTTACGACATGCACAGCGAGAATATAATCGAGAAATTCCGTATCAAAATCATTCTCATCTGCAGGAGTACCATCAATAATTGAAAGAGCTTCTTTATCAAGGAGAAGCTTAGCAGGATGTTCGCGAGATGGGTCACACAAGCTTTTTTGCAGCATATGAAGAAATTTCTTTGCCACATCACGGTGCACAAGACAAACCTCGGCAGCATTGCACACAGAAGGACGGCTCATTTTTGCATTTTCAACTATTCGCAGTGCCATGGAAAGGTCAGCATCCTTATCCACATAGATATGACAGATTCCAGTGCCTGTCTGAATACAAGGAACAAGCGCCTGCTCTACACATGCTTTTATAAGTCCTGCACCGCCGCGCGGAATCAAAAGATCAATAAAACCAACGGCACGCATTAAGTCAAGTGCACTTTTTCGGCTTGTATCCTCAATCAGGTTTATGACCTTTTCATTTATGCCACAGCTATGAAGACCTTTTTTAAGTGCATTGACAATTGAAAATGCACTGTGAAAGGCTTCCTTTCCTGTGCGAAGTACGCAGACATTTCCAGATTTTAAAGCTAGAGCAGCAGCATCCGATGTAACATTTGGGCGGCTTTCGTAAATAATAGCGATAACACCCATTGGTACAGAGACTTTTTGAATATGAAGTCCGTTTGGGCGCGTTTCATCAGAAAGAATGCGGCCAACAGGATCAGGCAGTGCAGCGACAGCACGAATACCGTCTGCCATAGCGCGTATGCGTGATTCATCAAGCTTAAGCCGGTCGAGCATGACAGAAGATATAGTGTCTTTTGCTGCGTCCATATCTTTTTTATTTTCACAAAGAATAGAAGAAGTGTCAGCAATTAGTGCATCAGCCATAGCAAGAAGCGCTTTATTTTTTTCTTCACTTTTCAAAACCGCCAGAGAAGAAACAGCTGCTTTGGCCTCTCGTAAAATACACTTTGTTTCTTTCATAATGCGTTTAGTCCTTTCTTTTAAAGCATTTTTTTCTGCGCAAGAAAACGTGTTCCAGCTTGTTTTCCATCTGCGATGTCATATAAGATAACAGGGTCAGCTCCGTTTGCAATAACCATATCAATGCCATTTTCTGTTGCAATCTGTGCAGCCTGAATTTTTGTAGTCATGCCGCCAGTTCCAAGATTTGTGCCTGCACCAGAAGTCATAGCTTTAATTTCAGGTGTGATTTCACAAACAGTAGGAATAAGAGTGGCAGAAGGATCCTTTCTTGGATCAGCTGTAAAAAGGCCGTCAATATCAGAAAGAAGCACGAGTAAATCAGCGTGAACAGTGCTTGCTACAATTGCGCTAAGCGTATCGTTGTCACCAATCACAATCTCAGCAGTAGAGATTGTATCATTTTCATTGATAATTGGAATTGCGCCAAGAGAAAGCAGACGCTCCATTGTATTTTCCACATTTTGCCGTCTGTCATCGTGCTCAATATCTTCACTAGTTAAAAGAATTTGGGCAACTGTGTGATTATATTCACCAAAAAGCTTATCATATGTATACATAAGCTCACACTGACCTACAGCTGCTGCTGCCTGCTTTGTCGGCATATCAGACGGTCGCTCCTTTAATGAAAGCTTGCCGGCACCCATACCAATGGCACCAGATGAGACCATGACAATTTCATGTCCGGCATTTTTTAAATCACTGATTACCTTGCAGAGCACCTCTGTACGTCGTATATTAAGTCGTCCGGTGTGATGAGCAAGAGTGGAAGTACCAATTTTTATGACAATACGCATAGTGAAAACCATACCTTTCTGCTTTTGAAGTTGATTTTAATGTAACTATTTAGAAATCATAGCTACATTTTACTTTAGGAATCTGGCGTGGGAATCCACGGCCATTCAATGACCGAGATGAAAGCACCGCTTGCTTTTATCATACCATAAATCTGCCGAAGGCGTAAAGCTTTTTGTGTTCCAAAAAGCGAAACTGTCTTCGGCAGAGAAATATAGGGAAGATTCGGGTGGCAGTCTACAGAGAAAACAATACTGTATGTATAATATATTCCAACTATTTGTTGACTATATGTATACTATATGATATAATATATGTGAAAAAGATAGCCTGAAACATGCACGTACCTGCATGTATAACATCAATTATCATATTGTTTGTTCGGTAAAATACCGCAGAAAGATGTACGAAAAGTTTCCAGACTTACGTCAACAGCAGTGGAAAGGAGAGCTTTGGAACCATTCTTACTACCTTGAAACAATTGGCGACATCTCAGAAGAGACTATCCGTAAGTATATGTAACATCAGTCAAAACAGTATTAACGAAAGGAGGGGCTATGCCAAAAGCAAAAAAGAAAAAGAACAGTTCATTTCAGACCACTATTACAAAGAGTGTTTTTCTGTATGGTCGGCCGAATAAGGAAAAGCTTGTTATTTTACAGCAGATGCAAAACTCGTATACTGCTCTCATCAATCGTGACATTGATCTGTTGGAAAAGAATCCTGATATCGTACTTCAACTGGTAAAGAATGATAAGAAAGATCCCCAAATGCGAAAGCTTGAAAAAGCCATTCGTCCGGAAGGAATCAATTCCGCATTTTGCCAGAATGCATTCGATGCGGCAGTAGTGCAGGTATCGGGTCGTTTGAATAATATCCGACTGGATCTTTTGTCAGAAGGTAGGGGGATATTTGCACAGTCAAAAGTATTGTTTGCGATGTCTGTCATGGGATGCTCAAAGCAAAAGATGGAAGAAACAATGCGACAGATAGAAGGCATGTTTTATGAGGACTGCACAAAAACACTTCATGAAATGTCGGAAAAGGAATTTTCTGATCTGCAGCTGGAGTTTCAGGAGCGATATGCAACAAAATCATTGGAGTATCGTGTTCCAAAGCTTCGTTTCGTATCAGTTCCATTGGACTTACGCTTAATGAAGATCGAACAATCAACAGATACCAAAATGCCCTATGTAATCATTATTACAAATCCATTAAAAACAAGACAGCGAATCACGATCCCGCTTGATACCAGCGGCCATTTTTTACATAAGATTCAGAATAACAAGATGGCAGGAATGGTTCTGATGCAGATACGAAAGGGAAACCTTCGAATTGGCTGGTCCTATGATTCAACAAGACAGCAGCCTGCAACAACGAATTGTATTGGAGTGGATACCGGAATCTCGGACTGTTTTCATACATCTGACGGAAGGGCAATCGGTTCCATGAGTCCGGTAATTGACTTTTATCATGAAGAGGTAGAGCCTGCCTTTGCAGAGCTTGCGAGCCTTCGAAACAAGAAACGAAAAATTAAGCACTTTTTGAGAAAACATGATCTGCCAGAGGATGTGAGACGTTCTCTCATCAAAAAGATGGATCGCCTGGAACGAATGATTCAAACGGCAAAAGCACCATATCGTAAAAAACGCTGCTACTATGCACGGCTGGATCACGAGATCAAGAAATCAGTCACAACCTATGTGGACAGCATTTCCAAAGATACACTGACTGCGATTGAAAAGTTGGATATTAAGGAATTTAATAAGAGCCGTAAGGTTAATGGAATGTTTTCAACATTTGCCAGGGGAAAGCTTCAAAGAAAGCTGATGGAAGCACTGAATCAAAAAGGATGTGACTTTTTCGAGGTAGCACCTGATTTTACAAGTCAGGTATGCCCGGTATGCAGCAATATGAATGCAGAAAACCGACACTCAAAAGGATTCTGCTGTACCAGCTGCGGGTATCATGATGATGCAGACCACGTTGGTGCTGTCAATATCAGAAACCGGGCAGGTGATAGAGAAATACTGGAATTGTGTAAGGAACACCAATACAGTCACAAGAATTTACAGAATGCGATTCGAATCGTATATGAAAAACGGCATGTCGCATATAAAACAAAACAAGCAGCATCTGCATGAAAGCAGACGGGACCCTGTAACATCTTACATGATGCTGTAGGATCTCATCTGTGACTAGAGCAGAACATATCAACAACCACCGTCTTCTTACGGCATGACTGTAAGATGGACTGTCCGGAGAGGATCAGCCTGTGTTATTCGTATTGTGTAACGTGGACTTATTTTCAAAGGGCGGAAATTGAATGTCCGGTATTCAAGGGAAACTTTGGATGCTTGGCCATTCTATGACCGAGTTGTTGACTATAGCACAGTTGAAAAGGATATGTCATTAAAAATTTGCTGTTCAATCAAAAAAAATTGTGATATAATGGAAAAGATGGCGGGAAATCCCGACTGGAATAAAAAAGACAGGTGGATATTTTACTATGGAAGGCTTTTTATCTGTAAAAGAAGCAACGAAAAGCTATGCACAGGGATGCAAAGCAAAGGCAGCTACACCGATTGGCAAGCTGTTTGGAAAAGCAATGTTAGCTGGAATGATGATTGGAATGGGTGCAGCAGCGAGCAGCGTGGCAGCACATTCTGTTGCAAATGTAGGACTTGCGAGACTTACTGCGGCAGTCGTATTCCCAGTAGGTTTGATGATGGTAATTCTGCTGGGGGCAGAGCTGTTTACTGGTGACTGTTTAATGGCACTTGGTGTTGCCGAAAAACATATTTCTGTGGCAGACTGCATTCGTGTTTTGGTACTTGTATTTCTTGGAAATTTTGCAGGAGCACTGATTTTTACAGCACTAGTTTACTGCAGCGGTCAGCTTGATTATTCAGCAGGCGGACTTGGTGCTTATACAATTAAGGTGGCATATGGAAAAGCAACACTGCCATTTGGTAAGGCATTTACATCTGGCATTCTTTGTAATATTTTAGTTTGCGCAGCTGTTTTGATGGCAATTTGCGCAAAAGATATCAGCGGAAAGCTGCTTGTATCTTTCTTTGTAATCATGCTGTTTGTAACAGCAGGCTTTGAGCACTGCGTTGCTAATATGTATTACATAACAGCAGGTCTGTTTTGCAAGATGAATCCAGACTACGTAAATAAAGCAATGGAACTGTATGGCTACACAGAAGCACAGTTATCACAGTTAAGCTGGGGAAGCTTTCTGGTGAAAAATCTTATTCCGGTTACACTTGGAAATATAGTTGGTGGAATTTGTTGTATTGGACTTCCGCTTTTATATTTAAACCGCGAAAAAAAATAAAACAAGTAATATTAAGAGTCACGCTAAACTTTCGCGTGACTCTTTTTTTGAAAATTAGAATTTATTGTATTTGGTGCAGCTGTGCCATATTTTGGAGAATTGCAAGAAGCCGCTTTTGTGTGCGCGGTGTCTGCTCTAAAATCAAGTTATAGCATTCATTTGCAGCAGTCTCCTGTGAAGCCATTCCAGGTGTAATATATTCAACAAAACGCTCAATCGGTACATTAAGTGCGTAAGAAACACTTTCAAGTGTTGCTATCGTCGCATTTCGTTCACCGCGCTCAAGCTGACCGATATAGGTAAGATGAAGCCCAGAGCGCTTGGCAAGATCTTTACGGCTCATGTGCTTTGATGTTCGAATGGCATAAATTCGTTTTCCAACAGCTTCGGCAATATCAGACATAGTCAATCTCCTTGTTTTTAATTTTGCTTTTTGTAACTATTCAGAGCCATGCAAAATTGCTTTCTGTGAATGCTTGCATTCAGACAGAATAGCAATTTTATATGG
>NZ_JAJEQN010000019.1:0-66904 GCF_020687335.1 Anthropogastromicrobium aceti | reverse complement strand
TTGAGAACGATTTGAATAACCATACTTTTTAATAACAGTACGTATTCCGCCTTCACCATTCAGATAGGCAGTAACGAGTGCCTTCTTTTGTTCAAAACTATATTTAATCATAAAAGCCAACCTCCCAAGTGTTAGATTCTTGGTCTAACTCTTGGGGGTCGGCTCATAAATCGGAATTTACTTCTACTTAGACATACAAACTGTTGACAGTAAAACTCCTATATAGTATTATTTAATAAAATACTATATAGGAGTTTTTGTATGAAAATGAATGGCGGATTTCTTGTTACCAAAATAAAACAACTTGGAGATCGAATCTTTGAGAAGATTCTCAGCGAAAAGAATATTGATGCGTTTAACGGAGCCCAAGGGCGTATTCTTTATGTACTGTGGCAGGAAGATGGAATCTCAATCAGGTCACTCTCGATTAAATGTGGATTAGCGATAACTTCTCTTACTACGATGCTGGAAAGAATGGAAAATCAAGGGCTGATAAGACGCGTTCAGTCTGAAACGGACAAAAGGAAAACACTCCTGTTTCTGACTGAAAAAGCACATGCCTTAAAGGACGAATATGATTCTGTATCTGATAAAATGGGCAGTATTTACTACAAAGGTTTTTCGGAGGAAGAAATTACCCAGTTTGAGGAATGCCTCGACCGTATCAGAAAGAATCTTGAGGAGTGGCAGAAATCATGAGTATTTGTATCAAAGATCAGATCCAAAACATGAATATCGTTATCGGATGTACAGTGGGGTGTGCATATTGCTATGCCCGCAATAATGTGAAACGCTGGCATATGATTGATGACTTTGCTGACCCTGAATTCTTTCCGGGTAAGCTCAAGATGATGGAAAAGAAACGTCCGCAGAACTTTCTTCTTACCGGCATGAGCGATCTTTCCGGCTGGAAGTCAGAATGGAGAGACGAGGTATTTGAAAAAATCAGTGAAAATCCACAGCATCAGTTCCTGTTCCTTACAAAGCGACCAGATCTGCTGGATTTTGATACAGATTTGGAAAACGCATGGTTTGGTGTTACGGTGACGAGAAAAGCAGAACTGTGGCGTATTGACGCACTACGGGAAAATGTCAGAGCAAAACACTATCATGTTACCTTTGAGCCGCTATTCGACAATCCAGGTTCAGTTGATCTTTCCGGGATCAACTGGATCGTTGTCGGCACCATGACTGGAGTTCAGAGCAGGAAGGTTCATACGGAGCCGGAGTGGGCATGGTCTCTGACAGATCAGGCGCATGTGCTTGACATTCCGGTATTTATGAAGGAAGATCTTGTCCCTATCATAGGGAATGAAAATATGATTCAGGAAATGCCGGATGAATTCAATAAAGTGTTGGAGGTACAGAGATCATGGCAGAAGTAATAAATGGAATCCTCATTAATGAGGCGGAAACAAAGAACATCATGACCAAGTCCAGTCTGCCTGTAGGCGGTTACTCGGTCAATCCATATGTAGGCTGTACACACGCCTGCAAGTATTGCTATGCTTCTTTTATGAAGCGCTTTACCGGACACAAGGAGGAATGGGGCACTTTCCTTGATGTGAAGCATTGGCCGGAAATTAAGAATCCGAAGAAATATGCCGGACAGCGGGTGGTCATCGGTTCTGTGACAGATGGCTACAATCCACAGGAGGAGCAATTCGGGAATACCAGAAAACTTCTGGAGCAGCTGATCGGCAGTGACGCAGATATTCTGATCTGCACAAAGTCGGATCTTGTGGTACGGGATATTGATCTGCTGAAGAAGCTTGGACGAGTAACCGTTTCATGGTCGATCAACACACTAGATGAAAATTTCAAGAACGATATGGACTCTGCTTCTAGCATTGAGCGCCGTATCGCTGCTATGAAGCAGGTATATGAAGCAGGTATCCGTACAGTCTGTTTCGTATCCCCGGTATTCCCCGGTATCACGGATTTTGAAGCAATCTTTGAGCGGGTAAAGGATCAGTGCGATCTGTTCTGGCTCGAAAATCTCAATCTTCGAGGCGGTTTCAAAAAGACAATTATGGATTATATCGCCGGAAAATATCCTGATCTTGTACCACTTTACGACGAGATCTATAACAAGCATAACCGCAGCTACTTTGAAGCACTTGAAGTAAAAGCTGAGGAAATGGCTAAGAAGTATGATTGTCCCTTTGTGGATAATGAAATGCCTTATGGCAGAGTCCCACAGGGACATCCGGTGATCGTAGATTATTTCTATCATGAGGAAATCCGAGGGACAGAGAATACAGGAAAAAGAAATCGTTAATCTAAACGAAAATTAAACTGATGATGGTGGAGAGATTTATTTATCGCCATTTGAAATCGAGAAGTTCCAGTTTATCAGTATCAAAAATAGAATATGAACAACAAAAAACATCGTAGCAATACGGTGTTTTTTGTTACCCAAAACCCACAATTCAATATATAACCACAGGTTAGTACAAAATACCTTGCGTGATTTTTTGAAAGGTTTAGAACGGGAATTTCCCCTGATTTACGCCCCGATAAATGACATAAACAAGGCTTAATGTATCTTTCCTGTGGTTTTTATTTTCAGACGGAAAGGTGGATTGATATGCCGAGAATGAGCAATAAACGGAAACAAGAGTGGGCGTTGTTTCTGAATGATCGAAACCGCATTACTTATAAAGAGCTTTGCAGAAAATGCGAAAATGACTGCAAGCAGAGCTTCCGCTGTGTTGTTGTGCATTGCCCAAAATATTTATCGAAAAGGAGAACAAAGAAATATGAAAATGATTGACAATGAAATGAATGTAACTGTACCTCTTGAAATTATCAAGGCAAGTGAAATCGAGCCGAAAAAAGTAAAGTGGCTGTGGTATCCGTATATTCCCTTTGGTAAGGTTACGCTGTTGCAGGGAGATCCGGGCGATGGGAAAAGCAAGTTAATGCTTTCCATTGCTGCCCTGCTCTCAAAGGGAGAACCGCTACCCTTTACAGAAACGGAAAAATATGAGCCAATGACTATCATTTATCAGACAACGGAAGATGATGCAGACGATACGGTAGTACCCCGTTTCAATTCTGCCGACGGAAACGGAGAAAATCTAATCTTCATCAAAGAAGATGAAAAGACTTTGTCTTTCGGAGATAACCGCATTCGTGAAGCGATTGAAAAGTACAATGCAAAGCTCTTAATTCTTGACCCGTTGAGTTTTGTAGTGGTATAATAAATTTGTAACACATTGTTCGAATAATATATTATAATATTATTTAAACAAGGAGATGTATAGAGAAATATATTTGACAGACAGGAGATTTAATATGATTTCGAGAGCAAAGAAATATGTGGCAGTGTTACTGGTTTTTGTATGCGTGTGTATGATATTTTCTCCCCAGACTGCATATGCAGCCGAGGACAGTTCACAGCATGAAACTGTCAAAGTCGGTTTCTTTGCCATGGATGGTTATCATGTGATGGATGAAGAAGGCAACCGCAGTGGGTATGGCTATGATTTTCTTCGGCTGATGGCCCGTTATTGGGATGTAGATTACGAGTATGTCGGATACGATAAGAGCTGGGAAGATATGCAGCAGATGCTCGAAGACGGCGAGATCGACATGGTAACATCTGCCCGCAAAACACCGGACAGAGAAGAAAAGTTTGATTTTTCACGTCCGATCGGAACGAATAATGGGATTCTGACCGTCCGCAGTGACAACAGCACGATTGTGGACGGCAATTACAGCACTTACAACGGTATGCGTGTGGCGCTTTTGAACGGAAACACCCGGAATGAAGAGTTTGCGGATTTTGCAGACAACAAAGGATTTACATATGTTCCATCTTATTTTGATACGACCGCAGAAATGGAGGAAGCCCTTCAGAGCGGAAAAGTTGATGCGATTGTTACCAGTTCTCTGAGAAAAACAAACAATGAGCGTATTGTGGATAAATTTGGCAGCAGCGATTTCTATGTCATTGTTAAAAAAGGCAATACAAAATTGCTGGATGAGGTTAATTATGCGATCAACCAGTTGAATGCAGTTGAGGGTGACTGGAAAACGACACTTTATAATAAAAATTATGAAAGCATAGAAACTAAGAATCTGGAATATACGGAGCAAGAAAAAAGTATTATTGCACAGTATTCCAAGGGCAACCCACTTCATGTTCTGTGTGATCCGACCCGTCAGCCATATTCTTATAATGAAAATGGTGAGATGAAGGGTATTATCCCGGATTACTTTAGGAAAATTGCAGACTATGCGGGGATTTCCTATGAGTTTCTTACACCTGCCACCAGAGATGAGTATATTGCCTATCAGAAAAATAAGGAAACCACAGATATAAGCATCGATGCGCGTCTGGAAACAGATAACTATGCTGAGACGAAAAAATGGGGGCTTACTGCACCTTTCATTACGATGCAGCTGGCGAGGGTGACACGGCGTGACTTTGATGGAAAAATTAATGTTGTTACTACTGTTGACCAGACAGCATCAAATTCAATTGAAGATGCAATGGCACCCGGTGCAGAAAAACTGATGTGCAGTACCCGACAGGAAATGATGGAAGCTGTCCGTAAGGGTAAAGCAGATGCTGCCTTCGTCTACTATTACATGGCACAGGCGTTTGTGAACAGTGACACTACGGGCACCATGACATATACTCTGCTGGAACAGCCTACATTCACCTACCGCATGGTAATTTCCTCAACTGAGAACCATGCGCTGGCTGGTATTCTGACGAAAGCAATGTATGCCATGCCCAAAAATCTTGTTGAAGATCTTGCAACACAGTATACTACATACAAAGCAACAGAGCTGACATTTGTTGACTTGATACGTCTGCATCCTGTTGTTACTGTTTGGGTTCTACTTATTTTTGGATGGCTGCTGACTGCTATGGCTGTGATAATGGTGCGTCTCAGTGCAAGAAAAAAAGCTCAGAAGGCGGCCCAGGAGAAAGCTGAGGAAATGGCGGAACTGGCAGAGCATGCACAGGCTGCAAACAAGGCAAAAACAGCATTTCTGTCACACATGTCCCATGATATGAGGACACCGATGAATGCAATCATAGGATTTACCGGTATTGCAATGAAAAACAATCCGTCAGACGAAGTGAAAAATTGTCTGGAAAAGATTGACGAAAGCTCAGAGCATTTACTGTCGCTGATCAATGATGTATTAGATCTGACTCGCATCGAAAGTGGAAAAGTGAATTACAATCCGGTATCGGCGGATGTGAAAAACATTACAGATTCTGCATTGGATATTACAAAAGGCTTTCTTACGAACAGGGATATCAACTTTAAGATTCAGCGTGAAGAAGCAAAGATTCCAAATGTACTTGCGGATTCTGCACGCCTGCGTGATGTGCTGGTCAATATTCTGAGCAATGCCGTAAAATACACTCCGGATGGAGGGACGATTACATTTGAAGCCCGGTGTCAGGAAAAGGGCGGGGATGGATATATAAATATGCGTTACCGCATTTCGGATACTGGTATTGGCATGAGTGAGGAATTTACAAAAGAAGTTTTTGAGGAATTTGCACAGGAAAATTCCGATGTGAGAACGCAGTACCATGGAGTTGGACTGGGGATGGCTATCGTAAAGAAGTATGTAGATATGATGGGTGGAACCATTTCCGTGCAGAGTAAAAAGCATGAGGGAACCACATTTACTGTGGATATTCCTTTGGAAATTACAGATAAGGAATGTAATAAGTCAGACACAGGTATTTCTGAAAAGGTGAATCTTACAGGTGTGAATGTCCTTCTTGCAGAGGATAATGAACTGAATGCAGAGATTGCTGCCGTGCAGTTGGAAGAGTTCGGGATGAATGTAGAAAGAGCTGTGGATGGAAAGAATGCTGTTGAGATTTTCAAAAATCATCCGGAAGGCACATTTGATGTAATCCTGATGGATATCATGATGCCTGAGATGAATGGTTATGAAGCGGCAAAAGCAATCAGGGCAATGAATGACAGACCGGATGGAAAAAACATTCCTATTATAGCAATGACAGCGAATTCATTTGCAGAAGATGTTCAGGCATCACTGGATGCAGGAATGAACGCACATTTGTCAAAGCCGATTGTGATTGATGAAGTTATAAAAACGATTTTAAAGTATGTATAGAGAACCAGGGGGACATCATTACCTGTCCCCATTGGCTCTAAAAACGGAGGGTATTGGGAATGAGTGAATTGTGGGATGTATATACAATAGATCGGAAGAAAAATGGAAAAATTTGCGCTCGTGGAGAACAGGAGAATCTTTTGAATGATGAATTTCATTTATGGGTTATGGTTTGGATTAAGAATCCTGAAACCGGGAAATATTTGGTGTCACAGCGCTCGGCAGATAAGGATACGGATCCATTAAAGTGGGAAACTGTTGCGGGACATTCCATAGCAGGAGATACCAGTTTAGATGCTGCTTTAAGAGAAGTATTTGAGGAAGTAGGAATCACGTTAGAACGTGAAAAAGCAACTGTTCTTGCTACAAAGGTGGCTCTTACTTGTGACGGATTTAGACATAATTGGATAAGAGATTCTTATTATTTTGAAACAACAGAAGAACCAGACCTACAAAGGGCAACAACAAATGAAGTGATTCAAACAAGATGGCTCACAGTAGCGGAAATTAGGAAAATGTATGATCATGGTGATTGCTGTCTGAATATGAAAGATATTTTTGGATTTGAGGACAACCCTGTCCCATCAAACCGATGTGATGTAGAACTTCCGAGTGATGATGAAATATATGCACAGATTGCATTTCAAGAACAGTTTTTTAGTGGCGTTTTGATAAGATAGATGTGTATACGATAGTAACTTGGGACCAGCGTAATTGTGGGAAAAGTTATAGTAAAGAGCAGAACGATGTGGCTTTGACAAAAGACTTGCTTTTAACTGATGGGAAGGAAGTTACAGAGTAAGCGATGAATAAGGCTAAATACAGATATGAGTACATATTTGGATTTTTATTCTTCTGGTGAATTTGCGAGTTTCTCAATCAAGGATAAGGTTGAATATCAAGTTTCTTTCTATAATATAAACGGTGACAGGGATTATCAAACTAATTACAAATTGGCGCAAGAGTATTTTGAAGAAGTAAGCGCACCATATAAACAGATGTTTATTATGGAAGATATGACGCACGGATTACTAGAAAGAAAATCTGGTAACAACTTATAACAAATTATGAAAATTACAACATTTATCACAACAGTATTGATATATGCACTTATGCCGGATATATTCTGCGGATTGACTGTTGGGAGGCAGAAAAGAATTTAAAAATAACTCCTGGTTCTGAATGTGCATTGAATGCGCTTGCCATAGATAACCCTTTGGAGTATGCATGACTTTACCTTGATGGGACTATGCAAATGTGGATTGATGCAGAGGATAGTTTTGAATTGTGGTAATTATACAGGATTGCTAAGAAAGGGGTTCTATGCGATACACAATTAATAAGATTAATAAAGGCGAAGATGAGCTGATTTTAAATTATAAGGAGAAAAATCCTGAGGTTGAGGCGGTGTTGCTTTTTATGGACAAACGTCAAAGAAAACTAATTGGACGAAAAAACGACGAGACAATTGTTTTTACACCGGAGGAAATTCTGTATATAGAAAAGGTGGATAATAAGACATTTGTCTACACAGATGATAATGAAATTCAAGTAGAGATGTCATTATATTCTATCGAATTATTTCTAGACGATGAGAGTTATTTCCGCTGTAGCAAGTCGATGATTATCAATGTAAACAAGGTGGAAATGCTAAAAAGTATGCCGTCGAATAGGATTGATGCAACACTTGTCAGCGGTGAGCATATCATTATTTCCCGTACATACGCATCGGATTTTAGGAAGCTTCTGAAAGGAGAAATGGCATGAAAAAAAGTGATAAGAAAAAAGTATCCCTCTGGGAAAGGTATCTTACAAAGGAAATTGGAATCGAGTTTAAGGCATGTCTTTATTTTTTCGGAGTTCTTTTTTACTACTGTACATATCGGCTCTGCATTGGGGTGACTGTGGCAGAAATACTGCATATGGCGGAAATGATTTTTTTGACATATGCAGTTGGGTATCTTCAGGTTTATGTACTTTGGAATTTTGATGAGTCAGATGAAATAAGCAAGAAGGAACTGCTTGGTATAATAATCTGCACAATAATATATACGGCAGTGTCATACATAGGAAAATGGTTTGATAGAAATCCTTATGTGACTTTGGGGTTCGCTGCCTATATTGTATTCGTATATATTTGTGTTTATCTGGTATATAAATGCAGGCGCAGAATTGATGACAAAATATTGAATTCTGATTTAAAATTATTTAAAACAAGGACAGATAATAAATAGTGCAACTTAGAGTTGAAAAAGTGTCACTGATGGGTACAGTTATTGTGCCCATCTTTTTTATGTACTATTCTATCATCAAACGGAGGTACATAAGAAATGAAAGATATGATAACGATTCAAAATTTAACAAAAACTTATGGAAAACACAGAGGTGTGGAGGATGTAACATTCTCGGTTCGGGAAGGCGAAATTTTTGGGTTCCTTGGACCGAACGGTGCCGGAAAATCAACAACTATTCGGTCAATGCTTGGATTGATAAAGTATGATCAGGGCGAAATAAGAATCAATGGTTTTGACAGCGTAAAGGACAGAGAAAAAATCCTTGCAGACATTGGCTATATGCCAAGTGAAGCATGGTTTTATCCGGGCATGAAAATCAGGGAAATACTGAAGTATTCGGCAGCAATCAGAAAGGTTGATTGCACCGATGAAGCAGAAAAACTTTGCGACAGACTTCAGGTGGACGTAAAAAGAAAAATCAATGAGCTCTCACTTGGGAACAGGAAAAAGGTCAGTATCATCTGTGCAATGCAGCACAGACCAAAGCTTTTTGTTTTTGATGAACCGACCAGCGGACTTGATCCTCTGATGCAAAATGTTTTCTTTGAGTTGATTCAGGAGTATGTGAATGAGGGTGCGACCTGTATGCTTTCCACACACGTTTTATCGGAGGTGAGAAATCACTGTACTCGTGTGGCAATCATGAAGGAAGGAAAGTTGGTTGTCACAGATACCGTCGATAATCTTCTGAGCAGTCGGTCAAAGAGAATCAAAATGATACGGGATGGCGAAAAGCTTGACTATATCTATAAGGATGACCTAAACAATTTATACAAGGAACTGGAAGGACATCATATCGAGGATATTATCATCGAGGAACCGTCCATTGAAGAAGTATTTATGCACTATTATTTGAAGGAGGAAAAATAAATGCCGGTAATATTAAAAAACGAATGGAAATCAGGTTGGAAAAGTCTTTTGATATGGGCGCTTTCAGTGGGTGGAATGGGGCTCATCTGCATCATTTTATATAAGGGCATGGAAGATAGCATGGCAGATATGGCAGAGAGTTTTGCAACAATGGGCACGTTTTCTGATGCTTTTGGAATGAGTACACTCAGTATAGCAACATTAAAAGGATATTTTGCCACAGAAATCGGAACGATTCATGCACTTGGAAGCAGTATGTTTGCAGCTTCCATCGCCACAGTAATTCTTTCAAAGGAAGAGGATGGGCATACTGCGGAATATACGTTTACACTTCCGGTTTCACGGGGCAAGGTAATAGCAATGAAGTTTTTTGCAGTGCTACTAAACCTTATTTGTTTTACATTGATTTGTGGCATGCTTTATGAAGTCGGGTTTGTTTTTCTTGGAGAAACGGATTTTGGAAGCATATTCACAGAGTATATGTTTTTTCAGTTAATTATGAATATCGAAATTGCGGCTATTTGCTTTGTGATCTCTGCGGTAAGCAAAAAGAACAGGTTAGGAATTGGAATTTCAGTTGCCATGCTGCTGTATGTGTATGATTTGATGGCAAGAGTTGTTCCTGATTTAAAGGACGCTATCTTTATTTCTCCGTTTTCCTATTCAAATGCGACATCAATTTTTGCTGGAGAATCAAAGGATTGTGTTGCTTTGATTTTAGGGACGATAATGATTGTGATTATGACTGTGGGAGCTGGTATGATTTACGCAAAAAGGGATCTCGCTTCATAATGATTAGATTTTAGGAATCTGGCGCGGGAATCCGAGGAGGGATTATGCCAAAGGCAAGAAAGAAAAAGAACAGTTCTTTCCAGACAACCATTACATAATACCGAACAGGCGGTTTCCCTTCTTATGGACTTGCCAGTAGCTTCCAATTGCAATATTTTACTTGCGGATAAAAAAGGCAATATGGTGGTGGTTGAATGTACACCAATTCTCAAAAAAGTTCGGGCAGCAGAAGCCTTTGTGAATGGCAGTATTGTTTGTACTGTAAATAGTTTTACATCTAATGAGATGAAAGCATATGATGATGCAAACGGGAATGATTATGACTCACACAAGCGTTACAGGACAGTAATAGACAGCTTTTCTTCGGAACGCATAAAAGATGAATACATTGAAACTACCGAACATCTCTTAAAAGGTGATTATGGGTTTATGTGCCAATATGATGATGAGCCAGATTTTGAAACAGTTTGGAGTTCAATATTTGATTTAGACAGCTTAGTAATCTATCGTGCAGAGGGGGACCCCAGAAAAAAGAAATTTGTTACAGATAATCGGTTACATGACCTTATAAGGCGAGGGTAATATGCTGAGTATAAATTCCCAATGGATTTTATGTTCTGTTTGTGGCAATAAAACTCGTAACAGGATAAGAGAGGATACAATTTTAAAAAACTATTCACTCTACTGTCCGAAATGCAAGCAGGAAACCTTGATTGAAGCAAAGAATTTGCAGATAACAGTCATTAAAGAGCCAGACGCAAAGACGCAGAGCCGTAAAAAAGCCATTTTACCTGTCCCCGCTGGCTTTTTTTGACTACACATTCAAAAGAAAATATGTTATAATTTGTTTGAGTCAGGAGTCGGATGATCATAATGCATGAGAGTTTGTTTAATGTCTCGATAAAACGGGAAACTTAAAAATAAAGTTTTCGTAGTTGGGGGTAAATACATATGAAAACAAAAGCTGATCGAGAACTAAAAGGTATATCTCAGAAGGCATTCAACAAGACGAATCATATCATAAAGATAATTAGCTGTTTATGTCTGAGCATGTTTATACTATGCCAGCCGTTATCATTTTGTGTTCCAGTGAATGCAGAGACAATAGATGATGATATTGTTATGACAGATAACATATCAAATGATTCAACAAAACAGGAAACAAAAAAGTCAGGCACGCAGACGAATGAATGTAAGGTCATTCGTGTCGGTTCTTTTGAGGATACTTTCAATTATGTCGATGAAAATGGTGTCAGACGAGGATTTGGCTACGAACTCATGCAGGCTCTTGCCGGCTATGCAGGATGGAAATTCGAGTACGTAAAATGTGACTGGTCCAACTGCTTTGATAAGCTTGAAAACGGTGAGATTGATGTCATTGGTGACATCTCTTACACAGACGAGCGCACACAAGAGATGCTTTTTTCAGAGGAACCGATGGGTGAGGAAAAATATATTCTTTATGCAGATATGTCGAATACGGACATAGGGACGTCTGATTTTAAGTCTATGGACGGGAAACGTGTAGGTGTGCTTCTAGGTACAGAGCCTGAAAGTATGCTGACAGAATGGGAGAAGAAGAATGGCATACATACAGAGCATGTAAATGTATATGATAATGACGATGTCAAAAAGAAATTAGCTGATAATGAGATAGACTGTTTTGTATCTCTGGAGGAAGCTATCTGGTCTGAATGGGGAATATCATCTGTTACCAGTATTGGTAAATCAGGTATATATTTTGCAATAAACAAAGAGCGCAGCGATATCAAAGAGGAGCTAGACTTTGCTATGCGCCAGTTGGACAAAGACAGTCCGTTTTTTAAGGCAGATCTGTATAAGAAATATTTTACTCTTGATTATAGTCAGATTCTTACAGGTCAAGAAAAGTCATGGATGGAAGAAAAGGAAACTATCCGGATAGGTTTTTTGAATGATGATCCTGCTGTCTTTTTCATGGACGAAGAGACTGGAAAACTTACTGGTATGATGGCAGAGTATATCGCCTATGCTAAAGACTGTCTAGGAAATCAGATACTGAAATTCAATATTCAGTCATATGATGACTATGACGAAATGATTCAGGCATTGCAGGATTGTGAAATTGACATGATTTTTTATGCCGCAAGAAATCCTAATTTTGCAGAAGAAAACGGCTACGCACTTACAAATACGGCTTGGACATATAGCTTGATGGCGGTAACTGATGAGAAGTATTTTAATGAGAATGAAGTATATACAGTAGCTGTGCCAAAGGAAAAAGAAGCCTTAAAACAGCATATTGCTTTCAATTATCCACAATGGAAGCTTGTAGATTATGACTCATTTAATGATGCAGAAGATATGGTCATTAAAGAAAATGCAGACTGTTTTATCATGGGAACAAGTCAGGTGATAAAATATGATAATAATAAAGATTTCAAGAGTATTCCACTTACAAAAACAATGGAGGCGTGCTTTGCAGTAAGACGCGGAGAGGGAAATCTTTTGTCAATACTGAATAAAACTTTGAAGACCATGCCGTCTGATATGCTTACCAGCGCACTTGCTATTTATGACAGCACGGCAGATAAAGTGACTTTTTTGGACTTTATAAAAGATAATTTGCTTACTGTTTTTGTCACGACAAGTCTTTTTGCACTTGGAATAATTGGCATTATTCTTGTACTTTTAAGAAAGGCAAGGAAAGCAGAGGCAGCTGCAAAGGTTGCGGCAAAAGATACACAAAAACTCAATGACAAGCTGGAAGTTGCTCTGAAAAAAGCAGAGGATGCAAGTCTTTCAAAGACAAGTTTCCTTCACAATATGTCGCATGACATCCGTACACCTATGAATGCAGTTCTAGGCTATGCACAGCTCATGAAGGATGAACTAAAAGGAAAAGGAATGCCTGAAACATTAGAACATCTGGAAAAACTGCAGCAATCTGGAAACCTTCTTTTGTC
This sequence comes from Anthropogastromicrobium aceti, assembly GCF_020687335.1. Classification (NCBI taxonomy): domain Bacteria; kingdom Bacillati; phylum Bacillota; class Clostridia; order Lachnospirales; family Lachnospiraceae; genus Anthropogastromicrobium; species Anthropogastromicrobium aceti. The sequence continues at coordinate 53,880 of NZ_JAJEQN010000019.1, read as the reverse complement.
AATCATAAATAATGTACTTGATATGGCTCGGATTGAGAGTGGAAGGATGGAGATTGATGAGAGCTATACTCAGATTGAATATATTCTGCAAGATTTGTTTGAAATATTTGATGATGAAGCAAAGAAAAAGAATATTGCATTTAATTACAAGATGAATGTAGAGCATGATCATGTACTGATAGATATTACCAAGGTAAAAGAAATCTTTGTAAATATCCTTAGTAATGCTATAAAATATACTCCAGCCGGCGGTTCTGTTATGGTAAATGTAGATGAATTGCCATGCAATGAGCCTGGATATATGATGGTGAGGACTAGTGTTAGCGATACGGGAATAGGCATGAGTCAGGAATATTTGACAAAAATTTTCGATGCATTCACACGTGAGCAGAACACCACAAAGAGCAAAATAGCAGGAACCGGACTTGGAATGTCGATAGTAAAGAAATATGTTGAGCTGCTTGGTGGAACAATAAATGTAGAGAGTGAGCTAGGAAAGGGCAGCACTTTTTCAGTTATATTAAAGCATAGGATAGTGGATGAAAGCTGCTATGCAAAAAAGCACGATGAAGAGCTGGGGACAGGCAGCGAAATTCTTAATGGCAGACATATCCTTCTAGCAGAGGACAATGATTTAAATGCTGAGATTGCAGAAGCAATACTTGAGCGTGTTGGTCTAAAAATAGAACGTGTTGAGGATGGAGTCCAGTGTGTAAACAAAGTAGCGAAAATGCCAGTGGGCACATACGATATGATACTAATGGATATTCAGATGCCTAAAATGGATGGCTATAAAGCAACACAAGAAATTAGACACCTGCCAGATAAGGATAAGGCATGTATACCTATCATTGCAATGACAGCAAGTGCCTTTGAAGAAGATAAGAGAGAGGCTATTGCAGCTGGGATGAATGGTCATATAGCAAAGCCAATCGACGTGAATGAATTGATGGCGATATTAGTGGAAAACATCAGATAGTGAAAAAAGTAGAAAGATATACACTGGCAGTGAATGCAATAAATAGGCTTTAAGTCGTAACCAGAATCAATAGTTTCCTTATTTTGAATTTTTATATGTTTGACTATGAAGTATAATCAAAATGTCAAGCAAGAAAAATTCAGATAAGGAGACTTTTTCTCTGCCGAAGACAGTTTCGCTTTTTGGAACACAAAAAGCTTCACACTTTCGGCGTGAACCAGTGGGGACAGGGAATGTGGCTTTTTCCTTTCCCCGTTGGCTTTACAAAAACTGGTGGACATGCGTGGTGAAAAACAGTATAATGAGGCAAATAAAGAGTGGCTTTTAACTCCAATAACCTTAGCAGAAGGGGGATTAAGGAAATGTGGATATTTTATGCAATAGGATCTTCATTTTTTGCAGGAATAACAGCGATCCTTGCAAAATGCGGAATTAAAAAGACAGATTCGAATGTGGCAACAGCAATACGAACTGTAGTTGTATTGTTGTTTTCATGGCTCATGGTATTGATTACAGGAACATGGGGAGGAATAAGACAGATTGACGGCAGGACGCTTCTATTTCTGATTTTATCAGGATTAGCTACAGGTGCATCGTGGTTATGCTATTTTCATGCCCTTCAAAAAGGGGATATTAACAAGGTTGTTCCCATTGATAAATCAAGTACCGTGTTGTCTATTCTTCTGGCATTCATTTTCCTTCATGAAGGTATTTCTGGGAAAAAGATAATATTTGTGCTGCTTATTGGAATAGGAACCATGATGATGATTACCAAAAAAGACATAAAAACAGATTCTGAAAAAAAGAGTGGAGGATGGCTGATCTATGCGGTGCTGTCAGCAGTATTTGCAAGTCTGACTTCTATTTTGGGGAAGATTGGAATTGAAGGTATTGATTCTAATCTCGGCACAGCAATCCGCACCACAGTAGTGCTGCTTATGGCATGGCTCATGGTGTTTGTTACACAAAAACAGAAAGAAATAAATAAGATAGAAAAGAAAGAATTATGCTTTATTTGTTTGTCAGGGCTGGCAACTGGAGCGTCGTGGCTCTTTTATTATCGGGCGTTACAAGAAGGACCAGCAAGTGTAGTAGTGCCGATTGATAAGCTTAGTATGTTGGTAACGATTGCATTCTCATGGATTGTATTTCATGAAAAACTGACAAAGAAATCGGCAGTCGGTGTTTTACTTATTACGGCAGGAACGCTGCTTTTAGCAGTTACAGCTTAAATATCAGGGAGGGGAAAATGATTTTAATTACAGGGGCAAATGGATTTGTTGGGCATAAGCTCATGGAGCTATGCAAGGATACAGCAGCGTCATCGTCTCTTCGGAACGTGACACAGGAAATTGTGAATCGTATGATTGAAGAAAGCAATGCCGATGTTGTTGTCCACACAGCAGCAATTTCTGATATAGGCACTTGCGAGGAAGATCCAGAAGCGTCGTATTTTGCAAATGTGCAGATTCCTATGTATCTGGCGAATGCGTGTAAAGATAGTAATAGAAAGCTGATATGCTTCAGCTCAGATCAGGTGTATAGTGCGTGTGAGGATGATGGACCATATACAGAAGAAAATGTGAAGCCAGGAAATACATACGCTGTTCATAAGCTTGAGATGGAAAAACGTGTGCTTGATATTCTGCCGTCGGCAGTCATGTTAAGAGCAGAATGGATGTACGATTATTATGAAAAAAGATCCAACTATTTGATGATGATATTAAATGCAATTCATACACAAGATAGTGTTTCTTTCAGCTCAAAGCAATTTCGTGGCATTACTTATTTAAAGGAAGTTGCTGAAAATATGGACAAGGTAATTTTACTTCCAGGCGGTGCGTATAATTTTGGCAGCGAAACAACACAGTCAATATATGAGGTGACAAACAAGTTTGTTGATATGCTTGGAAAAAGGCTTATCGTCAAGGACGCACCAGCAAGACACAATTTGTGGATGGACTGCAGCAAAGCAAGAAAGTATGGCGTGGAATTTAGCAGCGTAATTGACGGGTTAGAAAGATGCGCAAGGGATTATGAATTAAATAAAAGAATAGTTTGAAATATTAGGGACAGGGAGAATGTTTACCCTGTCTCTATTGCGTGTTGCATTAAAATTTTATAAGAAAACTTTGAAATTCAAGTAAAAAACACTTTTATTCAAGTAACTACAGTGATATAGTGTAGCTATCAAAAGAAATAATACAAAAAAATAGAATGAAAAGGAGGAAGTAAATGTTAGAAATGGATAAAACAAAGAGTAATGTTCGAACATGCAAAGAGATGTTACTTGAATTTAAAAACTTGAAAAAAAGAGATATTTCAAGTAAATTGTTGTTTGATGGAATAGAAAATGAGGATGTTTATAATATTACTGCACCATTTCTATTTGAAGGAAAACGATATTTGGCGGGAAGAGTGGAGAAACGAACAGAGGAATGGTCTCGCGTTGTTTTCTTTATGGAGGAAAATGAAAAGTGGATTGCAGATAATTCAATTCCGTCATTACCACTTCAAGATCCATTTGTAACACAAGTGAATGGTGAATTTATTGTTGGTGGTGTGGAAGTATTTGATGATGTTGAAAAGCCAGGAATGTTAAACTACAGAACGAACTTTTATCGAGGAAATTCTTTGCGAAGCTTGACGCTGTTTGCAAAGGGACCAGATCGAATGAAAGATATCAGACTGCTGCAATTAGAAAAAAATCAGATTCTTGTCATGACAAGACCGCAAGGAAGTATTTTTGCAAATGGTAAACGTTATGAAGCTGGCCGCGGGAAAATAGGTTACATGATTATACATTCTTTAGATGAATTGACACCCGAAGCAATTCTTGATGCAACAATTTTTGATGATCAGTTCATTTCGGAAGAATGGGGTGGCTGCAATCAGCTATTTATGTTAGATGATGGAAATGTTGGAATCTTATCTCATATTGCTAGATTTGATGAGGCAGGAAATAGACATTATTATTCATCAGCATTTTGTATGAATCCACGGACAGGTGAACATACACCTATGAAACTAATTGCAGTAAGAGACAATTTTGCATTAGGAGATGCAAAAAGACCAGATTTGACAGATGTAATTTTTAGTGGAGGTTTAGAGCGAAATAAGAATAAAAAGGCAATGCTTTATTGTGGAGTAAGTGATGCACAAGGACATCGAATTGAAATTGATGATCCATTTGAATAGTAAAAGTAATTACAAACAAACACATAAATTTTTAAGGAGGGTTTTATAATGAAAAGAACACAGAAAAATGCATTGGCAATGGCAGGTTTAATGACTGCTGCAACATTGTTTTCCGCGGTACCAGCGATGGCAGATGATGTTATTACCGTCGATTTTTGGACCGCACCGCAGCAGGTGCAGTATAATTACTGGGAAGAAAAGGCTCAGGCATTTAATGAAACCAAAACTGAGGTAAATGGAAAAATTGTAGAGGTGAAGGTACAGCAGATGCCAGAAACACCATCCTCAGAGGCTGGTATTCAAAATGCGATTGCTACAGGAACTGCGCCAGCAGTTTCAGAGAATATTAATAGAGGTTTTGCCGCAACTTTAGCAGCATCTGAAGTGGTATATGACTTATCTGAAGAAGATTGGTTCCAAGATGTTATTGAAGCCAGAGCAATGGGTGATGCAATGGAAAATTGGGCAATTGATGAAAAACAGTATGTATTGCCTGTTTATGTAAATCCAATGGTATGGCAATGGAATAAACCAGCTCTTGATGTTCTTGGATTTGAAAAAGCCCCTGAAACAGTAGATGAATTTAATGCTGTTATTGCCGCTTTTTCAGAGAAGAAGGATGAATTAAAAGAGATTGGAGTAACTCATACTTTTTATCGTCCATCATTAACTAGACCAGACCAGTATTGGGATCGTTGGTTTGACTTTATGATGATTTATAATGGATTATCACAGGGAATGCCGATTCTGGAAAATGATGAATTGGTAATGGATAAAGATAGCGCAATTGAAGCAATGGAAGTAATTGGAACATTTGGAAATTCAATCCAACAAGGAGAGTTATCTAGTATATGGATTGAGGAACAGCCATCAATTCTTGTATCAATTAATGCACCGTGGGAAATTTCATTATATGAGGAAAATAATAAGGTCTATGGTGAGGATTATGTATATGGACCATCGCTTGTAAAAGAAGAAGGCGATATTCCTTATAATTATGCGGATTCAAAGGGACTGACATTCTACAAAACAGATAATGTTTCTGAGGATCAGCATGAAGGTGCTGTTGAATTCGTAAAGTGGGTTTATAATAAGGACAATTCTGCACAGAGCGATTTAGATTGGTTGAATGCAACAACGATGCTTCCTGTAAGAGGAGATTTAAATGATAACGAAGTATTTGCGGACTCAATGAAAGAAAATCCAGCACTTGCAGCGCTTGCAGAATGGGTACCATATGCAATTCCAGGATTAGCAACAGATAAGGATGCTGATATTTGGACTGCATTTACAGAAGTTGGAATGGCACCATACATGAATGAAGTAACAGCAGCAGAGCCATGCAATGCGCCAGATGCAACGAGTTACATTGAAGATGCAATGGACGCAATGGAGGAAGCAGCAGGTCTTAAGTAATGAACTGTTAAGGCCACGTGACAAATAGGCACGTGGCCTGTTTTTAGGAAGGTTATGAAAAAATAGTAGGGTAGAATGGAGAAAGGAGGGTATTGGGGTATGAAGAAAAAATTAACTCCAGCAGCAAGAAAAAGAGGTGTTGTTGGGTGGCTTCTAAATGCACCATATCTCGTGTATTCACTTGTGTTTTTTTTAATTCCATTGATATGGGCGGCTTGGTTGTCAACAATGGAATGGAATTTGATGTCAAAACAAAAGAATTTTGTTGGAATTGATAATTTTGCTAAGCTACTTACTGATCGCAAGGTAAAAGCAGCATTTATTAATTCATATCGTTATCTGGTTCCAATTGTTATCATTTGCTTCATATGTGGTTTAATTGTTGCGTTATTGGTATCACAGCTGCCAGAAAAAATAAAAGGTTTTGTAGCAGTCCTTTTTTTTATACCCTATTTAACTTCTGGTGTTGCAACATCGGTTTTTGTAAAATATTTATTTAATTATAATTCCGTATTGAATGTTTTTCTAAGAGATCATTTTCAGTTAAATATAAATTGGTTGACAGATCAACGTTTTGCATTTTCTATTATGGTGGGAATTGTAGTATGGAAGATGTCTGGTTATTATGCATTATTTATTCTCTCTGGAATTGAAAGCATTGGCGCTGATGTAAATGAGGCATGTGCGTTAGATGGATCTCATGGATTCCATAAGTTAATTCATGTGACACTCCCTATGATCATGCCTACGCTGTCGACAGTAATTGTGTTGGCAACCGGTCTTGCATTTGGAATATTTACAGAGCCATTTTTGCTTACAGGAGGCGGACCTAATCTTTCGACAACGTCATGGCAGCTTGAAATTTATAATACGTCATTTACACGATTCCAATCAGGTTATGGTGCTGCAATGGCGATTGCTGCAGCAGTTCAGATATTTATAACTCTACGAGTGATTAATTTCGGTACTGATAAGTTGAATAAACGTTTTGGATTTTAGAGGAGGAAGAACTATGAAAAGGAAGTTACGGATAAAAACAAGAATATTAACCGTCATAACGTTGCTCCTTCTTGGTGTATCACTGTTTCCTTTCTATTATATGGTGGTACAATCATTTACTCAGTGGGATATGGTGGATAAAGTGTTAATACCGCAGGGTTTTACACTACGTAGCTATGAATATTTGATTAGTAAAGGCGGAGCTTCTAATTCAATGATGTGGGTTAGGGCATTGGTAAATTCTTTTATTGTATCATTACCAACAGCATTAATTTCTGTTGCAGTTGGATTAGGAATTGGATATTCGGTTACTAAGCTTAGATTTGGCGGTAAAAAATTTATTATGAATACATTGCTGTTTCAAATGTTTTTTCCAGCAATTATTTTACTGGTGCCTAGATATATGATAGCAAAGCCTATGGCCAATAAGTATGTTGGAATGATTATTCCACTTAGTATTTCAGTATGGGCGATTTTTATGTACATTAATTATTTTAGAACGCTTCCAGATGCAGTTTTTGAAGCAGCAAGAATTGATGGAGCTAGTAATTTGAGAATTATTGCGACGATTGCTTTCCCTATAACGAAATCTGTAACAACAATTGTTTTTCTGTCAATATTTATGCAGCGATGGAGTGAATTAATGTGGGATATGTTAATATCACCAAGTATAGAAATGCAGACATTAAATGTATTGATTTCTACTCAATTTAAACCAATGGGAGCATTTCCAGGTCCAATGTATGCCGCATCGGTAATTTTAACATTGCCAATTATAATTCTGTTTCTTTGTTTTTCAAAGTATTTTAAGGAAGGAATCAGCTTTATGCTGAAATAAAAATCAGTGAAGTGAGGTAACATATGAAGATAGAACGCTGTGTCTATAATCCATTACTTACACCAGCAGATGTAAAACCAAGTCGTCAGGATTTTAAAATTGATGGTGTATTTAACTGTGGAGTAACAGAGTATAAGGGTGAAGTTATTCTGCTATGCAGAGTAGCAGAATCTGTAATTTGTAAAAATGAAGATGAGGTATGTATTCCGGTAGTGAAAAAAGTGGATGGTAAAGACGAAATTCAGGTAATTACGTATCGAAAATCAGAATGTCCGCAACTTGACTTTTCAGATACACGTCATGTATCTAAGCGAGGAGAAAAAAAATCTGATATTTTAAATTTGACATCTCTATCGCACTTGAGAATTGCAAGAAGTAAAGATGGAATTCATTTTGAAATAGATGAGCATCCAGCAATTTTTCCATTAGCAGAAGAGGAAAGTTGGGGGATGGAGGATCCTCGAATTACAAAAATTGATGATATATATTATATCAATTATACGTCTGTCACGGAGAATGGAGCAGGAACATCGCTGATCAGTACAAAAGATTTTTGTACGTTTGAACGCCACGGAATTATTTTTGCACCGGAAAATAAGGATGTAACAATTTTTCCACAGAAAATAAACGGAAAGTATGTTGCATTCAATAGACCAGTGCCAGGTGGAATTGGTAATCCTCAAATGTGGATAGCGAAATCACCAGATTTAATTCATTGGGGGGAGCAAAGACATTTTTGTGGAATTTCGTCTGATACAGAAAGCTGGGATGATGGCAGAATTGGAGGCGGAGCAGTACCGTTCTTAACAGATAAGGGCTGGGTGAAGATTTACCATGCAGCAGATCGAAATGACAGATATTGTTTAGGCGCATTTCTTCTTGACGAAAAAGATCCATCAATTGTATTAGCAAAGACAAAAGATCCTATTCTTGAACCACAGGAGAAATATGAAACTAATGGATTTTTTGGAAATGTTGTTTTTACATGTGGTTGCTTAGTAAATGATAACAAGGTAATTATATATTATGGTGCAGCAGATGATAAGATCTGTAGAGCAGATTTTGAGTTGGATGATCTGTTTGCAGCAATGGAATATATTGATATTTGAAAAAAAATGAAGCCCGGATCAAAAAATTTTGACCCGGGCATCTTGGTATGTTATAATAAGAGAACTAAGAAATATGCATATAAGGCAGGTGAATAAATGACAAGAAAACGCGTAACCATGAAAGATATTGCAGATAAACTTAATCTTTCTATAAATGCAGTATCGTTGGCTTTGAACGATAAAACGGGAGTTGGAGAAGAAACAAAACGTTTGATTTTAAATACTGCAGAAGAAATGGGATATCTGGATCAGTCTGTAAAGTATATGCAAAACTATTCTAATAAAAATATTTGTGTTCTTTTAAAAAATCGTTTTTTCAGAGATTTTAGATTTTACGGGAGAGTCTTGTTGGGAATAGAAGAAGAAGCAAAGAAGGCGGGGTATGATGTCTTTTTCAGTTCGTTTGAAACGGAAGATATTCCGACATGCGTGGAAAGTCGAAAAGTTGCTGGAATCATTGCGGTTGGAAAAATAGGAGATTCATTTCTCCAACGTTTGAAAGAATATGGCGTTCCGATTGTGTTAGCAGATTACAACTCACTTGAGGAGACAGTAGATTGCTTAATGTCTGATAATAAATTAGGTAGTTATAAAATGGCGTCCTATCTATATAAAAAAGGGTTTAGAAAAATAGGGTATGTGGGAGATCTGTCATATTCACCTAGTACGAGAGAACGTTTTTATGGATATCAGGAAGCAATACAGAACTGCTTTGGGTTAAGTATGATTAACGAAAGTATAGAGTATATTCAAAAATATTCAATTCTTACAGAAATAGAAGATATGGTAATTCATCAAAATAAAGAAAATCTATATACAAAGTTTATGGAGATACCAGAAAAACCAGATGCGCTGATTTGTTCAAATGATGAATTGGCAATTTTATTGATGAAAGTACTGCAGGAACACGGATATATGGTTCCAGAAGACGTTGCAATTGCAGGATTTGATGATATAGAACCAGCAAAAATGGTGACACCGAGTTTAACAACTGTTCATGTTAAAAGAAAGTTAATGGGGCAGAATGTAACAAAGCGTCTTCTATATCGAATTGCAAATCCAAAGGCTCCAATTGAGAAGGTGATTATGGGAGTTGATATTGTCGAACGTGGTTCAACTGTGAAGTGAGTTGTGAATGTAGCGTGCCATTTAGTTTGCTTGAAATTTTTATAGCGAATTAAACTTTAATTACAAGTTGGAGGTATCTATGATAAAAATTGCTTTTTTTGATGTTGACGGAACTTTGATCAAGTTGGGAACAAAAGAGTTATCTGATAAAACAGAGAAAGCGTTAACTAAGCTGCGTCAAAATAATGTTCTTTTGTGTATGGCTACGGGAAGAAGTTATCCAACGATTCCTCATTTTCAAGGGATTGATTTCGATGTTCTGTTAACATTTAATGGTTCTTATGTGAAGTCTGGGGAAAAGATTATTTTTAAAAATCCATTACACAATGAAGATAAGAACCAGATTATTCAGAATTTAAAAAATATGAAGAGAGCGATTGCCATTAGTAATGAAAACTTTATTGTCACAAATGGTACAGATGAAGATTTGGCACAGTACTTTGCAATTGGGAATGAAACTATGATAATTTCGGATGATTTTGACAAGTTATCACAAAACGATATTTATCAGATTATGTGTGCTGGCAGGAAAGAAGAATATGAGAAAATATTGCAAGGTACAAAGAATGCTCAGGTCGCAGCATGGTGGGACAAGGCAGTTGATATTATTCCGGCGAATGGCGGAAAAGGTAATGCAGTAAATGCGGTACTTAAATATTATGGCTTTTCAAAAGAAGAAGCAATTGCTTTTGGTGATGGTCAAAATGATATTGAAATGCTGGAAGCTGTTGGTACTGGTGTAGCAATGGGAAATGCAAAATATGAAGTAAAGGAAAGAGCAGATGTCGTATGCAAGTCAGTGGAAGAGGACGGAGTGTATTATTATTGTTTGGAAAATAAACTCATCACAGAGATTTGATGAGCTTTGAATATGAAGTATGGGATGGAGCCACAAAACTCCATCCCATTTCCTGTTCTTTATTAAAATTCAATTTCTTTTAAATATCTTGCAACTGCATCCTGCCATGTCGGAAGTGGAGTAAAACCATTTTCAACAAGCTTGGACTTATCCAGACGGCTGTTGAATGGTCTTGCAGCCTTTGAAAGACCATACTCAGCAGTAGTAACAGGAAGAACAGTAACGTTATCCTCGCTGTACTCAGTGCGTCCAAGAAGGGTAGCCTGACGGAAGATTTCCTTTGTGAAATCATACCAGCTGATGTAGCCGCCCTCATTTGTTACATGATAGTAGCCGTATTTGTTGGTTTCAATCATATCAACGAGCAGTCTTGCTAAATCAAAGGTATATGTCGGCGTACCGATCTGGTCATTAACTACCTTTAAGGTACTGTGTGTCTTGGCAACGTTTAACATTGTCTTGATAAAGTTCTTTCCGTTCTTGCCAAATACCCATGCGATACGCACGATAAAGTAGTTGTCAAGAGTACTAGAAACAGCAAGCTCACCGTCAAGCTTAGACTGACCATAAACATTAAGTGGCTTATAATCCTTGCAATCTGGTGTCCATGGAGTAGTACCCTGACCGTCAAATACATAGTCGGTGCTGATGTAAACCATCTTGCTGCCAGTCTTCTTGCAGGCCTTTGCGATGTTTGCAGTACCATCCGCATTGATTGCGTGCACCTTATCCTTTTTGTCCTCATCCTCAGCCAGATCAACAGCTGTCCATGCAGCGCAGTGAACGACAACATCCGGCTTCATCTCGCAGATAACACGATCAACAGCATCAGCATCAGTGATATCTAAAGAAACATATGGCATAGAAACAACAGCAGTACCGTCAGCAACGCCAGAATACTCTGGTGCAATATCAGTTCCGATTCCCTCATAGCCGCGCTTAGCCAGTTCATTCATTACATCATGTCCGAGCTGACCGGCAACTCCAGTAACAAATACTTTCATAACGACCTCCATTAGCGGTTTGCGTACATCTTCTCGTAGTAGTTCTGATACTCACCAGAGATGATGGTCTCCCACCACTCCTTATTGTCTAAGTACCACTGAATGGTCTTCTTGATACCGTCAGCAAACTTAGTCTCTGGCAGCCAGCCTAACTCATTGTGGATCTTGGTCGGATCGATTGCGTAGCGCATGTCATGACCCTTACGGTCACCAACGAAAGTGATCAAGCTCTCTGGCTTTCCAAGCTCCTTGCAGATGATCTTAACGATGTCGATGTTCTTCATCTCGTTGTGTCCACCAACGTTGTAAACCTCACCAACGCGTCCCTTGTGGATGATCAGATCAATTGCACGGCAGTGATCCTCAACATACAGCCAGTCACGAACATTCTCACCAGTACCATAAACTGGAAGCGGCTTGTCGTTTAATGCGTTAGCGATCATAAGCGGAATCAGCTTCTCCGGGAAGTGATATGGACCGTAGTTATTTGAGCAGCGGCTGATGGTAACAGGCAGACCATAGGTTCTGTGATAAGCAAGAACTAATAAGTCAGCGCCAGCCTTAGAAGAGCTGTACGGGCTGCTTGTGTGGATTGGAGTCTCCTCAGTGAAGAACAGGTCTGGGCGGTCAAGCGGCAGATCACCGTAAACCTCATCAGTGGAAACCTGATGATAACGCTTGATACCATACTTGCGGCATGCGTCCATTAAAACAGCAGTTCCAAGGATGTTGGTGTTTAAGAAAACTTCTGGATTCTCGATGGAACGGTCAACATGACTCTCAGCTGCGAAGTTAACAACGATGTCTGGGTGCTCCTCCTCAAACAGTTTGTAAACAGCCTCACGGTCAGTGATGCTTTCCTTAACAAAACGGAAATTCGGGTTGTCCATAACCGGTGCCAGAGTGGAAAGATTTCCAGCGTAGGTCAGGCAGTCTAAACATACAATGCGGTAATCCGGGTAAGTATTTAACATATGGAAAATAAAGTTGCTTCCGATAAATCCGGCTCCGCCGGTAACGATAATGGTCATAATAAACTCCTTTCTAATGGGGACAGGGGCGATGGCTTTTTATCTGTCCCTAGTGGTTCAAAAATAAAATCAAATTTCGTATATACATGATGTCGCGTGTCAAAACATTTTTTCTTTGACACGCATAGTATATAAGGTGACGTTACGTCACCTTCAAGCGCTTTTTGTGGGAAAATCAAAGTTTGTGAAAAGTGCACAAAGGTCAGTGGTTCCACGGCAGCTATTTCGTGCAGCAAAACACTCCAGCATCCTTTGTGACCGAGAATCCAGCATCTGTTTTTTTCTTGACGAAGCTTCGAAATTCTGCAAAGTGGTCAAGCAAATATTGATTCTGGTTGCCGTGGCAGGAGAGAATATAGAGAATCAGCGGTTCGGCATCTGGAACGAGAAGTGAGTCCTCGTAGGAGAGCCATTTCACATCATTAAAATATGGCGCTAGAATCTCGGCTCCATTTTCGCGCCCGAATCGCTCGTAAAGACAATCTGCCGACAGTACAATGCGCGAGTCAAAGTCAGACACGAGACGACTGATTTCTTTCATGTGGTCTGCACCATATGTGCTGCATAAGAATCGTCCGCCGGGCTTTAATACTCTAGCGGCCTCGCGGCACGCCTGTGTCACATCACTGCAGTAAAAAAGAACATGGTTTGCCAAAACAAGGTCAAATGATTCATCTGCAAACGGAAGTGCCTCACAGAAGCATTCACGAAATGAAAATTCATCGCCATCGCCTATTGCACGTCTTGCATCACGAAGCATTCCCTCTGAGATATCAGTCAGCATAATTGAGCAAGTTTTAAGAAGATCTGGCTGCTGATTATGAGCTTTGGTGTGATCTGGACAATTATTCTGGGAAAACTGTTTCTTTGCCTCACACCAGAGCGTGCCGTCACCGCAGCCAGTTTCCAAAATATTCATTCCTGGCGCCAGATGGCAATTTTCCAGAATCCATGGAAACCATCCCTGTTTATTTTGGGAATAAAGGCGGTGAAGATTGATGCGGGCAGAGATATTCGAGGCATTTTGATACTGCTTTTTTAAGCTTTCCTCCATGCCAGTCAGATGGATCAAATTTAACATGCGGCTCCAGTCAATGCTGTGCTGCTTGTTTATGGCATCTGATGTTTCAAGGATCGCTTTTTCTACAAGCTGCATTTGCTCAATGCGGTCGCGCACAAGATTTAATTGTATGTTGAGGGAATTTTGCATGTAGTGAAGATCTTTTGTGTCTACGATCATTTCACGAATATCATCAAGTGAGAAGCCAAGATATTTTAATAATAAAATTTGCTGGAGACGCGCAAAATCTTCATCAGTGTAAAAGCGTGCACCAGATTCATTTACAAAAGAGGGCTTTAAAATACCCTGCTTGTCATAATAGCGGATGGTCCGCAGGGTGACATGAGCCATCCCTGCGAACTGTCCAGAAGAATAGTAGCCTTCTTTTTTCATTTAAAAATCCTTATATATTTATTTTACAAAAACTGTTTTGCCTTCCTTTACAAACAATGGAACGCGGTTAAGCGGAGCATCCACAGTAATTGTGCAGCCGCCATCATAAACCTTACCTGTCTCATATTCACACCAGCGTCCCTCTGGCAGATACAAAGTACGTGTGCGCTCACCAGCATAAAGAACTGGAGCAACAAGAAGATCATGACCAAAGAGAAATTCGTCTGCAATCTCCCAGCAAGTTTTGTCTGCTGGATAATCGTAGAACAGCGGCTTCATAACAGGTGTTCCCTTTTCATGAGCTTCTTCCATAACAGTTGTCATATAACCCTTCATGGATTCACGAAGCAGGATATAGTAACTCATCATATCCTGAATCTCAGGTGTGTAGCTCCAGATTTCATTGTCGGCACCAGAAGCAACCTTACCGCCACCTGTTGTGCCAAGTGGCTTGTAGTGAGGATCACGGTCGCCGTGCAGACGCATAACAGGGCAGAATGCACCAAACTGGAACCAGCGCATCAAAAGCTCATGGAAGGCTGGATCGTGTACATTTCCGCCATGGAAGCCGCCGATATCAGCAGTCCACCATGCAATTCCGGCAAGACCCATGTTTAAGCCAGCTGTCAGCTGATAGCGAAGATAAGTAAATGTAGAAGGAACGTCACCTGACCAGACAAGTGCACCATAGCGCTGGGAACCAGCCCATGCACAACGAACAAGATTCAGAGGGTTTTCAATTCCTTCCTTCTTCATACCGTCAAAGAAGGTCTGAGAGTAGCGAACTGGATATTCATTTGCACACTCTAATGCCGGACCATCATAGTAGCGGTAAAGATCAAAGTCCTGAGCAGTATACTCTGGCTCTGCTTCATCTAACCAGAACAGATCAACACCGTGTGAGCGGTAATTTTCCATTGCCTTTTGCCATACAAATTCACGTGTTTCAGGATTTGTAGGGTCAATGAAGCACTGCATTCCCCAGCATTCCATTGTAACATTTAAGCCGCGGTCTGTACGGATTAAAAGATCACGCTCACTCATTTCCTCATAGTTAACGCTTGTACGGTCAACAGTCGGCCAGATGGAAATCATTACGCGAACACCCATCTCATGAAGTTCATCGATCATTGCCTTTGGATCTGGGAAATATTCCGGGTCAAAGCGCCAGTCGCCCTGCTGTGTCCAGTGGAAGAAGTCGATAACAATAACAGACAGCGGAATATTTAATTCCTTATATCTGCGCGCAATAGTTAATACTTCATCTTGTGTCTGATAGCGAAGCTTACACTGCCAAAAGCCCATAGCCCATTCAGGCATCATCGGGACACGTCCAGTCAGCTCTGTGTATTGCTCTACAAGTGCTGCAGGTGTATCAGCTGCATTAATCCAGTAATCAATCTGGCGTGTAGATTCAGCAGTAAACTCTGTTACGTTAGCACCAAGCGTTGCGCGTCCAATTGCAGGATTATTCCACAAAAGACCATAGCCCTTGCTAGATACAAGATAAGGAACGCTTGCCTGAGTATTTTTCTGAGCAAGCTCAAGTGTACAGCCCTTTAAATCAAACTGTGGCTGCTGATATTGGCCCATGCCAAAGAGTTTTTCGTTATCATCTGCCTCAAAACGTACACTTAATGCATAGTTGTCGCCTCCGACAGCACGGTATGTTCTTGCAGCAGCACGCTGCATAATGATTGTATCAAGATCTTTCCAATCCTTTGTTCCATAATCCCAACTGCGATAATATTCCTTTAGTAAAAGTTCATCCTTTTCATTATAGAAACTGATACGGCCAAAGTCTGTAACAACAGCGTAGATACTGCCATTTCTCACGATTGCATGATCGTCAAAAAGCTCAATTTTTCCGTCTGCCTTTGCAGGAACATCGAGTGCCCAATCCTTATCAGAAAAACTTCGATTTTGTGTAGCGCGAACACGAAGTCCGGCACCCCATGGACAAATTTCCATAATTTCCTGGCGGCGCTTAAAGAAAAGTGCACCATCCTTTATTTCAAAAAATTTCATATGCTATACCAACCTTCCTTTTTATTCTTGTCAAGTTTTTGAGATAGTTATATTTTACTATATTATGCAAAAAAAGCAATGTACAAAACGAAAATGATGCTTGCTTTTTGTGGAATGTTTTGTACAATAAAGAAGAGGAGTCACCGGGGAAGTCGATGACTCCAAGATTGTAATATACTGGGGGACAAACCATGGGAATTGTAGTAATCGGCGCCGTATTTGTAGATATCAAAGGCTTTCCTGAGGATGTATATGTGCCGGAGGGCCGCAATGCGGGACGGATTGAATACATACACGGAGGCGTAACGCGAAATGTCGTGGAGGACATTGCAAATGTTGAGCTTAGGCCTACATATGTAAGCATCGTAGATACATCTGCGCTGGGTGAAGATGTTGTACGCAAATTAAAAAGACATAAGGTAGATACAAGCTATGTGAAGAGTGTTCCAGGTGGAATGGGAACATGGCTGGCCGTATTTGACAACAAGGGTGATCTGGCAGGATCTATATCACAAAGACCAAACTTGTATCCGATTTTGTATACTCTTGAGGAAAATGGAGATGAGATCATCTCTAAGGCAGATTCCATAGTACTGGAAATGGACGTTGACAAGGAAATCATAAAAAAGACATTCCAGCTTGCACAAAAGTATAATAAGAGGGTGTATGGTGTTGTCACAAATATGAGCATTGCCGTGGAACGGCGTGATTACTTAAAGCATTTTGACTGCTTTGTATGCAATCAGATTGAGGCAGGCATTTTCTTTGCAGAGGACTATGAGGGAAAGACACCGCAGGAACTTTGCGAGATTATTTCAGCAAATGTTGTGAGCGCTCAGATTCCATCAATTGTTGTTACGATGGGCGGTGAAGGTGCCGTGTATGCAGACTGTAAGGGAAATAAAGGTATTTATCCGGCGCGCAAGGTAATAGTGCGCGATACAACAGGAGCAGGAGATGCCTTCTTTGCAGGTGTTGCCATTGGCATGACATATGGCAAAGAATTAAAGGAAGCAGTTGAAATCGGTACACGTCTTGCTGCATCTGTTATCATTACAACAGACAATGTATGTCCGCGTTTTCTGCCGAAGGAGCTTGGACTTGACATTGATGTAGAGCAGTAGCAAACAAATAAATTGAGAAAGGCAGTAGAAAACAATGAATATTGTGTGTTTGGATTTAGAAGGTGTATTGGTACCGGAGATCTGGATTGCATTTGCTAAGGCAAGCAACATCCCAGAACTGAAAAGAACAACAAGGGATGAGCCGGATTATGATAAGCTGATGAAGTGGAGACTGGGCATCTTAAAAGAACATGGTCTTGGCTTAAAGGAGATTCAGCAGACTATAGCACAGATTGATCCAATGCCTGGTGCTAAGGAATTTCTTGATGAGTTAAGAAGCATGACACAGGTAATCATTATCAGTGATACATTTACACAGTTTGCAGCACCGCTTATGAAAAAGCTTGGGTGGCCAACAATCTTCTGCAACACTCTTGAGGTCGCAGAGGATGGAGAAATTACAGGCTTTAAGATGAGAATTGAGCAGTCTAAGCTGACAACAGTAAAAGCACTGCAGTCTATTGGCTTTGATACAATCGCAAGTGGTGACAGCTATAATGATCTTGGCATGATTCGTGCGAGCAAAGTGGGATTTTTATTTTGCAGTACTGATGCAATCAAAAAGGAAAATCCTGATCTGCCGGCATTTGAGACATATGATGAATTGATGGCAGCGATCAAGAAGGCGCTTTAAGCAAAAAAATATAATCGGGGAGAATATTATGGAAAAGATTAATTCAAGGTGGTCAAAGCTCGCTGTTATTATTGCAGGTTCATTTTTATACACCTTTGGTATGAATTATTTTTTGATTCCGTATGGTCTTTACAGTGGAGGCGGTATTGGAATTGCACAGGTTATTACATATTTGCTTGGAAAGGTTATAGATTTTGGCGGCAAAAATGTGTATGGTATTGTTTACTTTTTGATTAATATTCCGCTTCTTGTTTTGGCGTGGAAGGGAATTGGAAAGAGCTTTCTTATTAAGACACTGATAGGCTCAGCAGCGATCAGTATATTTGCAAGCATTATTCCGATTCCGAAAACGCCAATCGTTGACTCTGTTGTTGCATCTGTTCTAATCGCAGGTATTATCAATGGTTTTGGTGTAGGCTTGCTACTTGTTGCAGGCGGAAGTGGCGGCGGTGTAGATATCATTGGTGTGTGGGCAGCTAGAAAATTTAAGAATGCATCTGTTGGAAAGATTTCACTGTATGTTAACGTGGTTGTATATGCAAGTCTTCTTTTGATGTTTGATATTGAAATTGTTATTTATTCTCTTATCTATATGGTATGCTTCACACTTATGATGGATAGGGTTCATTATCAAAATATCACTGTTCGACTGATGATTTTTACAAAGCAGGAAGGAATTGATCAGAAGATTTTAAAGCAGACAGGACGCGGTGTAACAGAATGGAATGGTGTGGGTGCCTACACAAAGGAAGAGACAAAAATCATGATTTGCTGTATCAATAAATTTGAGACAGCAGAGTTTGTCGAAATTATTCACAGTATTGACCCGAAAGCGTTCGTAATTGCTGACGAAGGTGTTTCTGTCATGTCAGGTAACTTTGAAAAACGACTGTGACAAAAATAAATCTCAACAAAAATATGAGGCGTTTACTAATGTAAAGTTGGGCAAAACGCAGAAATATATGTCTACTATTGGCGAATACGCAAAAAAATGGTAGTATAAAGATATGTAACATCACGTAGAACGATGTACTGTAAACACGCCCATAGTATGCCCTTTTTAGGGATAGGGCAAAAGGAGGAATAAAGAAATGACAATTAATGAGCAGTTTAAAGAGTATGGTGTTGTTCCAGTTGTAGTACTGAACGATGCAAAGGATGCACTGCCGTTAGCAAAGGCTTTAGTAGAGGGTGGTCTTGCTTGTGCAGAGGTTACATTCCGTACTGATGCAGCAGAGGAGTCCATTCGTCTTATGAGCGAGGCTTATCCGGAGATGTTAGTTGGTGCAGGTACCGTTCTGACAATCGATCAGGTAAACCGTGCTGTTAAGGCAGGTGCTAAGTTCATCGTTAGCCCGGGATTTGATCCAGAGATCGTTGACTATTGTTTAGAGAACAACATTCCGGTACTGCCAGGCTGCATCACTCCATCAGAGGTTGCACAGGCTGTTAAGCGTGGACTGAAGGTTGTTAAGTTCTTCCCGGCAGAGCAGGCTGGTGGAATTGCTATGATCAAGGCTATGGCAGCTCCGTATACCATGGTTAAGTTTATGCCGACTGGTGGAATAAACACCAAGAACCTGGCAGACTACTTAAGCTGTGATAAGATTCTTTGCTGCGGCGGAAGCTGGATGGTAAAGGGCGACATGATCAAGGCTGGTGAGTTCGATAAGATCACTGCTATGACCAAGGAAGCAGTTGCAAAGGTTAAGGAAATCCGCGGCTAAGTGTAATGCTAGGGTCACAGAGCAACGGAGCAATTCGTAAGCATTAAATATATATAATGTAGAAAAAAGAAAGGTATGGTTTAGAAAAAATGAATTTAAATTTAAGACCAGCAAGTGAGTGCAAATTTGATGCAGTATCTCTGGGCGAGGTTATGCTTCGTCTTGATCCGGGCGAGGGCAGAATCCGTACTGCAAGATCCTTCCGCGCATGGGAAGGCGGCGGAGAGTACAATGTTATCCGTGGTTTAAGAAAGTGCTTCAAGATGAATACCGCTGTTATCACTGCATTTGCTGATAACGAAGTTGGTATGCTGATGGAAGATTTCATTTGCCAGGGTGGTGTAGATACTTCCCTTATCAAGTGGATGAAGACTGACGGTATTGGCCGTATCTGCCGTAACGGTTTAAACTTCACTGAGAGAGGATTTGGAATCCGTGGTGCTGTAGGTTGCTCTGACCGTGCAAACACTGCTATTTCTAAGGCTACTCCAGATGATTTTGATTTTGAGTACATCTTCGGAACATTAGGTGTTCGTTGGCTGCATACCGGCGGTATCTACGCTGCACTGTCTGAGCAGTCTTGCGAGACTGTTTTAGCTGCAATCAAGACCGCTAAGAAGTATGGAACTATCGTATCCTACGACTTAAACTATCGTCCATCTATGTGGAGCGCTATCGGCGGACAGGCTAAGGCTCAGGAAGTAAACAAGGAGATCGCTAAGTACGTTGACGTTATGATCGGTAACGAGGAAGACTTCACCGCTTGCCTTGGCTTCGAGATCGAAGGAAACGATGCAAACTTAAAGACTCTGAATCTTGACGGATACAAGAAGATGATCAATGAGGCTGCTAAGACTTACCCGAACTTCAAGGCTGTAGCTACAACTCTTCGTCAGGTTAAGACTGCAACTGTTAACGATTGGAGCGCAATCTGCTGGGCAGATGGTGAGATCTACAAGGCTAAGGATTACAACGGTCTTGAGATCATGGACCGTGTAGGCGGCGGCGATTCCTTCGCATCTGGCCTGATCTACGGTTTAATGACTACTGAGAATGCTGAGATGGCTGTTAACTATGGTGCAGCTCACGGCGCACTGGCTATGACAACTCCTGGTGATACCACTATGGCAAGCAAGAAGGAAGTAGAGGCTATCATGGGCGGAGCTGGAGCTCGTGTACAGAGATAAGTAATAATTCAATCCGGTAAGTAATGAGATCCTACTCGTGAATTTTACGAAAAATAATAGTAAAAATTTTCCCCTCGAAATGGTGTATAAACATCGTTTCGGGGGATTTTTGTATCTTAGGGATTGTGTATAAAATCTTGTTTCTTGATAGATACTGTGGAAGAGAGAAGCTTTTTAGCGAAGCTTTTTGAAACTATCCGTTATTTACAGGAGGAAAACAAACTGATGGATGATCAGACAAAAAAGCTTTTAAAGGAGTGTAATGTAGGCTGCAAGATGGCGCTTCAAAGTATGACACAGGTAGAAGATTATCTTGAGGACAGTGAGCTAGAGCGCGCCGTAGAAGATTATCGCAGAGAGCATGAGCGAGTAGAGAAGGAAACATCGCGTCTTTTAATGGAGGCGGGTGTATCAGAGAAGGATCCAAGTCCTGTGGCATCTGCATCTTCATGGATTACAACAGAGATGCGGCTTATGATGAAGGGAGATTGTCATCAGGTAGCAAAGCTGATGATGAATGGATGCAACATGGGGATTCAAAGCATTGCAAAGTGTCAGAATGAGTGTAGTGATGCAAGCCGGGAAGCCAGACAAATTGCAGAAGGTTTGATACACACTGAAGAAGATTTTATGGGAAGGATGAAGGAGTTTTTGTAATTTAATCAGGGCGCTTATGCGCCCTTGCGAAATTTACGTGTCACATCATCGTAAATTATTAGAGTAATATTTTCCAGTTGCATATCAACACCTAAATCGCTATAATGAGGGAAAATACATAAAGAAAGTAGAGGAAGACATGAAAAGTATAAAGAAATGGTCATTTACACAGGTTATGGTATTTGGCTTTCTGGCGCTGATACTTGTAGGTGCATGCATTTTAATGCTGCCGATATGCAATGCCAATGGAAAGTGGCTCAATTTTCCAGATGCACTGTTTACATCATGTACCTGTGTCTGTGTGACAGGACTAGTAACTGTTGTCCCGGCATTTCAGTTTACATTTCTGGGAAAGTTGGTCATGCTGTTTTTAATTCAAGTCGGAGGCTGGGGCGTTATTGTCTGTGTGACGTATGTGCTTGTTCTTATGAAAGTCAAACTCACCATTCAGGAACGCGTGATGCTGCAAAATTATTTTAACCGCGACAGTATGCGTGGTCTTGTCGGAATACTGCAGTATGTCGTAAAGGGATCACTTGTGGTAGAAGGCATTGGTGCGTTAGGATATGCATGCCGCTTTATTCCACAGTTTGGACTGCTTCGCGGCATATGGTATGCAGTTTTTCACTCAATATCAGCCTTTTGTAATGCAGGAGTAGATTTACTAGGCGATTCTAGTTTTGCGATGTATGCAGATGATGTACTGATAAATACAGTTACAGCTTTTTTAATTATAGCAGGCGGAATTGGCTTTATGGTATGGAGGGAATTGGTTGCTTTTATAAAAAAGGCAGCTAAGAAGGAGACAGGAATCAGACAGGGTCTGAGAAAGCTATCTCTTCATACAAAGTTAGTGCTTTTAATGACAATCAGTTTGTTATTGGGCGGAACTTTATTTTTCTTCATTGTAGAATATAATAATCCAAATACATTAGGATCTATGGGCTTTTTCCAAAAGCTGATGGCATCATTCTTTCAGTCAGTGACAACAAGAACTGCAGGATTTTTTACTGTGCCGCAGGATCAGCTTAGAGAGGTTTCGAGGCTGTTTAGCTGTTTTTTGATGTATATTGGAGGCTCTCCTGTAGGAACAGCAGGAGGTGTGAAAACAGTTACAGTAGCTGTTGTGCTGCTTAGCTGTGGTTCTATTCTGGCAGGTCATGAAGATACAGAGTGCTTCAGGCGTTGTATTCCAATGAATATTGTTCGAACAGCATTGTCAGTTTGCATTGGAGGTTTATTGTTGGTACTAGTAGGCACCCTTGCATTAATGGTTGCAGAGCCAGAGGCAACAATTATGCAGGCTACATATGAGGTGGTCTCTGCAACGGCGACAGTAGGTCTGACAGCAGGTCTTACGCCGAAACTTCACATTGCTGGAAAATTTATTATTATTGCGCTGATGTATATGGGTCGAATTGGACCTATTACAATTCCTCTTATGATTGCAGGAAGTATAAAGAGAAGAAATGAAAAGAGAAGACTGCCAGAGGAACATATCATGGTAGGATAAGATTATTTTAAATGCGAGCTTTGAAAAGCAGAAGGGAAAGTCATGAAAAAACAGCAGTATATTGTATTTGGTTTAAATCGTTTTGGCACAAGTGTAGCGAGAACACTTGCAGCAGCTGGAAATGAGGTAGTGGCAGTGGATCAGGATGCAGACCGCGTGGCACAGATCGCTGATGATGTCAGCTATGCAGTGCAGGTTGATGTGGCCGATGAGGATGCCATGAGCGGTCTTGGAATGGAGCATATGGATGGTGCAGTCATTGCTGTTGCTAGCAACATGGAAGCAAGCATTGTGATTGCAATGAAATGTAAGGAGTATAACATTCCACAAATTATTGCAACTGGAAAAAACGAAGTGCATGGAAAGGTCTTGAAAAAGCTTGGTGTCACAAGAGTCGTATTTCCAGAAGTGGAGATGGGTGCGCGAGTTGGAAAATATCTTACGGCACGTGATTTTTCAGACTGGATTAATCTGTCAAATGATTACAGTATGGTCGAGATGGCAATTCCATCAGCGTGGGTAGGAAAGACTCTTCGTGAACTTGATCTTAGAAATAAATATGGAATGAACATTGCAGGTATTCGCATTAATAACCACATGAATTTGCAGTTTTCACCAGATGAAAAACTACAAAAAGATATGCAGATGTATGTCATTGGAAAGGACAAGGATCTGCAGCATTTCAATGGTTAAGGCATGACAGATTTGTCCTTTTGACAGATATTCCTATTTTTACACGGAAAACTTCTATATATTACTCAATTTACAGATTAGCCTGCGAATGATATACTTTTCTTGAAAAAAGAAAAGGGAGGTATCTGTTGTGAAAACATCATACAGATTATCAGAGGCAGCTTTCCGCCTTGATGGAAAAATGCCGCTGAAGCAGGCAATCCCGCTTGGCTTACAGCATGTGCTGGCTATGTTTGTGGGAAACTTAACGCCGCTTTTGATCATCACCGGCGCATGTGGAATTGCAGGCGGTGAGTTTGCAGATTTACAGCTGCAGCTTTTACAGAATGCAATGCTGGTAGCAGGAATTGTTACTTTAGTTCAGCTGTTCGCTATCGGACCGGTCGGAGGAAAGGTTCCGATTATTATGGGTACATCTTCTGGTTTTATCGGAGTATTTAACTCAGTTGCCGCAACTATGGGCGGAGGCGTTCTTGCCTATGGTGCCATTATGGGAGCATCCATAATCGGTGGTTTGTTTGAGACTGTTCTTGGTTTATTCTTAAAGCCACTTCGTAAATTCTTCCCATCCGTAGTGACAGGTACAGTTGTTATGTCCATCGGTCTTAGCTTGATTTCAGTCGGCATCAATTCTTTTGGCGGCGGAAATACAGCAAAAGACTTTGGTTCCATGGAAAATCTGCTTTTAGCATTGTTTGTTCTTGTAATGATTCTTGTTTTCAAGCATGCGACAAAGGGCTTTGCAAGCTTTTCTGCAATTTTACTTGGAATTATCTGTGGTTATGTAGCAGCATTTATCATGGGTTTTGTACTTCCGACAACAGGTGTTACGGCAGATGGTGTTGAGTATACAAAGGCATGGGTATTAAATTGGCAGAAGGTAGCAGACGCGTCTTGGTTTGCAATTCCGACATTGATGCCGGTAAAGCCAGTATTTGATCTGCGTGCGATCCTCCCAGTATTGATTATGTTTGTCGTAACGGCAGTTGAGACTGTTGGTGATATCTCTGGCGTTATGGAAGGTGGTCTTGGACGTGAAGCTACCGATACAGAGCTTTCAGGCGGTGTTATGTGTGATGGTCTTGGATCTTCCTTTGCAGCACTGTTTGGTGTGCTTCCGAATACCTCCTTCTCACAGAACGTTGGTCTTGTAAGCATGACAAAGATTGTAAACCGTTTTGCATTGTCAACAGGTGCTATTTTCCTGATTCTTTGCGGACTCTGTCCAAAGCTTGGTGCAATCGTTTCAATTATGCCGCAGTCAGTTTTAGGCGGTGCAGCAGTTATGATGTTCTCCTCAATTGTAATTAGCGGTATTCAGCTGATCACAAAGGAGCCATTGACAGCAAGAAATCTTTCTATCGTTTCTGTTGCTCTTGGTGTTGGCTATGGTATGGGTGCCAATGCAAGCATCTTAAATCAGGCACCACAGGCAGTTCAGCTGATCTTTGGCGGTTCAGGAATCGTTCCGGCAGCACTTGTTGCTATTGTATTAAATATTCTTCTTCCTAAGGAAAAGAAAGAGGATGCAGCAGCGTAAGCAAAGATCACATAAGCTGATATTTGAAGCGATTAAGAAGTATAAGCAAATCTTTTTGTGTATCAACATCTTTTAGTTCATATTCATCCTGAACGGGTACTAATTGTATCCGTTCAGGATATTTTTTTGCAACAAAACCGCCGCCCCTTCCCTCAGGCAGAGAAAAAAGTTCAGAAAATGCCCAGCTTGGAAAAAGAACAGGGGCACCAGGAGTGTTTTGAAAGGCAGGGCGAATAATTTTTTTGTTGTCAGCTAAAAAAGCATCAATAAGATTAATTATAGTTTCGCGGCTAAGAAGCGGCTGATCGCCAGGACAAAACAGGCATCCGCTTATATCACCATTACGCGTAACCTCGTCCAAGCCCATACGTATGGTATCATTTCTAAAGGGCTCATCATGCAAAATAACAGGAACATTTTGAGCATGGCACAGCGAAGCAACATCTGCATGGCGTGTCACAACAACGCGGTGTGAAAAAAGACCATCTGTAACAGTAAGTGCGCGACATATCAGGGGCTGTCCATCAAAATCAGCCATCAGCTTGTTGCCGCCAAAACGCTTTCCAAGCCCAGACGCCATAATGACACAGCCAAGATGTGGGGTAGTAGGGGTAATCTGCATAGTATATTCTCCATTTTAGTTATGTTATATGAAAAGTATATCAAAACTGCTTTTCAAAATCAAATTGGATTGGTATAATAAAAGTGATGCTTACAGCATAGGAAAAATGCTGTGACAAATGATAATGGCAGTTTGTTAAAACGACATAAGGAGATGAGAGGATGGTAACGATACAAAAATATGTTAAGGCGCAGAGTCTTGAGGAAGCATGGAAGCTTAATCAAGGCAAAAAGAATAGGATTCTTGGCGGTATGCTGTGGATGCGTCTTGGAAATGGTACTATAAGTACAGCGATTGATTTGTGTGATCTTGGACTTGACACAATTGAAGAGACAGATGAGGAATTTTCCATTGGCGCACGCGTGACGCTTCGTGAGTTAGAGCAGCATGTAGGATTGAATACATATACGCATGACGCTGTGAAAAATGCAGTAAAGGATATTGTCGGTGTCCAGTTTAGAAATATGGCGACAATCGGCGGAAGTATCTGGGGACGCTTTGGATTTTCAGATGTGCTGACTGTTTTTCTGGCTATGGACAGCTATGTGGAGCTTTATAAGGGCGGAATTGTTTCAATGGCAGATTTTGTTTCAATGAAAATGGATAATGATATTTTGATTCGTGTGATTGTAAAAAAGCGTGCCTGTCAGATTGCATATATGGCTGTTAGAAACCAGAGCACCGATTTTCCAGTGCTGACTTGTTGTGTATCAAAACTGGATGGAACGTATCGCGCTGTAATTGGCGCTCGTCCGAAAAGAGCAAAACTTGTTAGTGATGAGAATGGCATAATGGCAAATGGTGTCACGAAGGAAGTTGCCGCTGCATTTGCTTCATATGTCGCAGAACAGGTGCCAACTGACAGCAATTTGCGCGGCAGCAGTACTTACCGTACACATTTGATTCATGTATTGACAGAACGCTGTGTGGCACAGCTTTACAATCAGCAATAAATAAACGGCCCAAAATAGAAAGGGAAATGAATGGAAATCAAGGTTAAATTAAATGGAAAAAATGTAATCGGCAATGTGGAAGCAGATACAGTGCTGTTAGACTGGCTTCGTGAAAAGGGATGCCTTAGCGTTAAGCGCGGATGTGACACATCAAACTGCGGTCTGTGCACGGTATTTATGGATAATAAGCCGATTTTATCATGTTCAAAGCTTGCTGTGCAGGCAGATGGTCATGAGATTAAGACACTTGAAGGTCTTCAGGAAGAAGCATTAGAATTTGTAGGATTTATCGCAGATCAGGGAGCAGACCAGTGTGGTTTTTGCAATCCAGGTTTTGTTATGAATACAATTGCACTTCTTCGCGAAAATCAAGATCCAACGGATGATGAAATCCGCGCATTTCTTGCCGGAAATCTTTGCCGCTGTTCTGGCTACGAAGGCCAGCTTCGCGGAATCCGTAACTTTCTTGACAGCCGCAAAGCTTGTACAGACGAGAAAAATAGCAACTGACAAAGTAGAGCTAAAAGCTCATATAAATAGAAAAGGACTATTTTATGCAGAAAGAATATAAATCAATAAATAAATCTGTCCGGAAAAAGGATGCGATGCAGCTGCTTACCGGAAAGCCTGTTTATACAGATGATGTAACACCAAGCGATGCACTTGTGGTTAAGATTCTTCGCTCTCCTCATGCAAATGCCATTGTGCAGGAGATTAATACAAAGGCAGCAAAGTTAGTTCCAGGCGTTGTCGATATATATACTTGGGAAGATGTGCCGAAGAATCGTTTTGCGATTGCAGGTCAGACCTTTCCAGAGCCATCGCCATATGACCGTTTAATTCTGGATCGTCATGTGCGCTTTTCAGGAGATGCGGTGGCGCTTATCGCAGCTGAAAATGAGAAGGCAGCCATTAAGGCAATGAAGTTAATCAAAGTAAAATATGAGGTGCTTGAACCTGTTCTTGATTTCCATACAGCAAAGGACAATTCTGTGCTTGTTCACCCAGAAGAGGATTGGTTTCCGCCGTGTCCTGTCGGAGGTGATAACAAGAGAAATCTTGTCGCAAGCGGATGTGACTTTGATGGTGATGTAGAAGGCATTATGGCAGACTGTGATATCACCATTGATCATACTTATCACATGAAGGCATATAATCAGGCAATGATGGAGCCATTTATCTGCTATACAAGTCTTGACCGTTATGGCAGGCTTCACGTTGTATCCTCAACACAGATTGTATTCCATACACGACGTATTCTTTCCAATGCGCTCGGCATTCCAAAGAGTCGCATTCGCGTGGAGAAGCCTCGTATTGGCGGAGGTTTTGGTGCAAAGCAGACAGCAGTTTGTGATGTTTATCCAGCTTTTGTCACTATGAAGACAGGCCGTCCGGCAAAGATCAATTACACAAGAACAGAAGCACAGATTGCTGGTTCTCCACGCCATGAGATGGAAGTGCGCGTGCGCCTTGGTGCAAACAAGGATGGAAAGATTCGTGTTTTAGATCTTTACACTTTATCAAACTCAGGAGCCTACGGTGAGCATGGTCCGACAACAGTTGGTCTGTCCGGACACAAATCAATTCCGCTTTATACAGGATCACTTGAAGCATTTCGTTTTTCGTATGATGTTGTGTACACAAATCATCAGGCAGCAGGTGCATATCGTGGTTATGGAGCAACGCAGGGAATCTTTGCGCTAGAATCTGCTGTCAATGAGTTAGCTGATAAGCTTGGCATGGATCCAACTATTCTTCGTGATAGAAATATGGTAAGAGAAGGCATGGTTATGCCAGCTTACTACGGAGAGACAGCAAATGCATGTGCGCTTGACCGTTGTATGGAGCACTGCAAGAAGATGTTTAACTGGGATGAAAAGTATCCTGTTCGTGATATGGGCAATGGCAAAGTGCGTGCAGCTGGTGTTGGTATGGCAATGCAGGGAAGCTGTATTTCAAACTTAGATGTTGGCTCTGCGACATTAAAGTTAAATGAGGACGGCGGCTACAATTTGCTTATAGGCGCTGCTGATATGGGTACTGGATGTGATACTATTCTTGCACAGATGGCAGCAGAATGCATGGACTGCAGCGTAGATGA
Organism: Anthropogastromicrobium aceti; assembly: GCF_020687335.1. Classification (NCBI taxonomy): domain Bacteria; kingdom Bacillati; phylum Bacillota; class Clostridia; order Lachnospirales; family Lachnospiraceae; genus Anthropogastromicrobium; species Anthropogastromicrobium aceti. The sequence continues at coordinate 25,087 of NZ_JAJEQN010000019.1, read as the reverse complement.
TATTGCAGTATTTGGAGCAGATACAGATGCTTCACCGTATGATTCTGGTTCATATGCATCATCAACTACTTATATCACAGGAAAGGCAGTAGAAAAGGCATGTGCTGACTTAAAGAAAAAGATCTGCGAGATTGCAGCACAGATGATGAACTGCGAGAAGGAAGATGTTGCATTTGAGAGCAGTCGCGTGCGCTGTATTTCAACTGGACAGACAGTGTCATTGTCAGAGATTGCCTATAAGACACAGCTGGCAAGCAACAGCAATGCAGAGGCAACAGCGTCTCATTTTTCACCTGTATCACCGCCACCGTATATGGTTGGAATGGCAGAGATAGAACTTGATAAGCTGACAGGTGAGGTTAAGGTGCTTGACTTTATGGCTGTTGTGGACTGTGGTATTCCGATCAATCCGGCATTGGCAAGAATTCAGGCAGAGGGCGGAATTGTGCAGGGTATAGGTCATACTTTAATGGAGAATGTCACCTACGATAAGTCTGGCCGTCCAATTGAGTCTACCTTTATGCAGTACAAGATTCCGACACGTCTTGATATGGGCAAGCTGAAGGTAGAATTTGAACACAGTTATGAACCAACAGGACCGTTTGGTGCTAAGTCAATAGGCGAGATCGTAATCAATACGCCGGCACCGGCCATCGCTCATGCGATTTACCGTGCAACAGGCGTATGGCACAGAAAATTGCCTATTACACCAGAACAAATTGCTATGTCGATTAAATGAGACAATGGGGACAGGCGGTGGTACCGGCCTGTCCCCAAATGGCTCTTGGAGAAATAGTTACGATGAGAAATATAAGTTTGCTTATAAAACCGGTTTCAGGAATATGCAACATGATGTGTGAGTATTGCTTTTATTGTGATGAAGCAAAAAAGAGAACACAGCATGTATATGGGATGATGAATGAAAAAACACTTGAAACCATTATAGAAAAAACAATAAGTGAGGCAGATGCTGTAGCAAGCTTTACTTGGCAGGGTGGAGAACCTACACTTCGGGGTATAGATTTCTTTGAAAAAGCAGTAGCACTTCAAAAGAAATATAAAAAGCAGTATAAGCGAAACAATCTTCATATAATGAATTCCTTCCAGACTAACGGGTATGAGCTAGACAGACAGTGGGCTAAATTTTTCAAAAGAAATCAATTTTTGGTCGGGTTATCAATAGATGGCTTTCCAGAAATTCACGATCTGCTTAGACGGGGAAAGGATGGGTCAAAAAGTTTTTTTAGAGTAAAGCAGGCTGCAGATCTTCTTGACCAATATCAGGTTGATTATAATATACTCACTGTTGTAACATCACAGGTAGCAGAGCGTATTAAAGAGATATATCCGTTTTATAAAAAATGCAGATGGAATTATCAGCAATATATTGCCTGCCTGGAGCCATTTGGTGAAAAGCCGGGAACAAAGCCGTACTCTTTGTCGTCAAAACAGTATGGAAAATTTCTTTCAAATTTGTTTGAATTGTGGTATCATGATTTACAAAGCGCAAGTCAGCCATATATTAGACAGTTTGAAAATTATGTGGGATTGGCCGCAGGATATATGGCAGAATCTTGTGAGCAAAGGGGATGCTGCGGAGTACAATATGCAGTGGAAGCAGATGGAAGCGTCTATCCGTGTGATTTTTACGTGATGGATGAGTACCAGATTGGCAATTTTAATACAGATTCGTTTGACCAGATGGATCAAAAACGAAGTGAAATTCGATTTATCGAGCAGTCTTCTTTAGTTGATAAAGCGTGCATAAGCTGTCATTATTTTTTATTATGCAGAGGTGGATGCCGGCGAAACAGGGGAAATGGGATACAGACAGAACCAACAAGGAACAATTTTTGTGAGGGATACAAAATTTTCTTTGGAAGGTGGTATGACACGCTGATGCAGTTGGGAAAACTGGTGCAAAGATAAATAATAAACATTATCCATGGGAATGGAAAGGAGAACATGAATGAAAAAGCAGATTGTAGTATTGATGACAGACACAACAAGAAAAGATATGGTTGGCTGTTATGGAAATGAAAAGATGAAGACGCCAAATCTTGACCGATTGGCACAGGAGGGCATCCGTTATGAGAATGCTTATACCTGTCAGCCTGTATGTGGTCCGGCAAGAGGTGCAATTTTTACTGGAGCATTTCCACACACCAATGGAGTTGTCACAAACAGTATCGGAATGGGAGATAACATAAAGACAATCGGACAGCGTTTGCACGATAACAAGATTGAATGCGGCTATATCGGAAAATGGCACCTTGATGGATCTGATTATTTTGGAAATGGTGTATGCCCAGATGGATGGAACCCAAAATATTGGTATGATATGAGAACTTATCTTAGTGAGTTGAGCGATGAAGACAAACTTCGCTCTAGAGATTCACAGACATCATACACAGAGGGCTTTTCAGAAGAATTTACATATGCGCATCGTTGCTCCGACAGGGCTATTGCATACTTGAATGAATTTAAGGATCAGGATTTCTTTTTGACTGTATCATATGATGAGCCGCATGGACCATCTCTTTGTCCGGCTCCATTTAATCATATGTATGATGGCTTCTGTTTTGAAAGTTCACCTAGCTTTCAGGACGATCTGTCAAAGAAACCAATGCTGCAGCAACTCTGGGCAGGAAAGAATTTACATGCACCAGAATCAGAGATAAATAAGGCGTCAAAAGGGCTGTCATTGTTCTTAGGCTGTAATTCATTTGCAGATTATGAAATGGGAAGAGTATTGGATGCAATTTCAAAGCTTGCACCAGATGCAATGGTAATTTATACATCAGACCATGGTGATATGCTTGGTGCTCATCGTCTGACATCAAAAAATGCAGCAGCATACAAGGAAGTAGCTAATATTCCTTTAATTATTAAGGGCGGTGCAAAGGGTCAGGTAGTGCATGAGATGGCATCTCACATTGATATTGCACCAACAATTATGGATTATTTTGAACTGCCAGTTCCAAAAACAATGGAAGGAAAGAGTATGCTGGCACAGATTTATGATCCAAGTGTGAAGATAAATGATGCGGTGTTTACAGAGTTTACAAGATATGAAGTGGATCATGATGGTTTTGGCGGTCTGCAGATGATGCGTGCAATCACCACAAAACGCTACAAGTTAGTTATTCATTTGCTTGATACAGATGAATTTTATGATCTTGAAACAGATCCATATGAGGTCGAAAATAGAATCAATGATGAAGCATATGAAGCTGTCCGCAACGAGCTGCATGATAAGCTTTTGGCGCATATGGATGATACAAGGGATCTGTACCGCGGCTATCAGTGGAAAATGAGACCATGGAGAAAAAATGTCACACCAGATTGGAATAATGGTGGATATACAAGACAGAGAGAAAACGAAGAATATGAGCCAAGACAGCTTGACTATGACACTGGACTTCCTATGGAAAAAGCAGTGAGAAATAAACTTCTGTATTGATATATGAAATGGGCGCTGCGCATATTGACGCAGCGCCTTTTTAAGTGTTTTTATTTTTCAGTGGAAAATGACGCATCTAGTTGTGCTAAAAATTCCTGCGGAATTTGTCGACAAAGTGGAAATACTTCTTCATTTGCCAAATAATTTGCTATAGTGCAAAGAAGCAGCGCACTGCGGCGAAGTGACCAGGCAGAGATTAGATCAATAGTGTCATACTCTGTATGCATGCCGTATCCATCACGGTTTAAGGTCATAGAAGGAACTCGTTTCCATGCAAATGTGTTAGAATCACTGCTCCAGACAGATGATCTTGTCGTCATTCCAATACCGCATTTTTCAGCGAGAGCTTCAAACTGGCGGCAGATTGAAGAATCGCCCGTAACACCTATTACAGTGCCGCCAAGTGATTGTCCGGCAAGGTCAATATTCATGTTAAAGAGGTGATGTGACAATTCAGAATCATGTGCCTTAACATAGGCGCGGCTTCCTAAAAGACCTTTTTCTTCTGCACCGAAAAATACAAAATCAATAGTGCGGCGTGGCTTATGTTCACAAAAATATAAAAACAGCTCCATAACAATTGCACAGCCTGCCATGTTATCGTAGGCGCCAGGTCCTTGTGGAACAGAGTCATAATGAGCAGTTACAGTTAAAATATCATCGCTTTTATCGCTTCCTTCAATGCGGGCACAAATATTTTGTGATGTTTTTTCAACAAGTGTCTGCTCACAGATCATGCGCACGCGTAAAGCACCTTTTTCAACAATCTCTGCTGCATCCACAAAATGAATGCAAGTGCCAGGAATTTCAGCAAGCGTTTTAGATTGACCAAGATTTTTGGATGTAGGCAGTCTTTTTTTTCCAGTGTCAATTGGAGTACCAGAGAAAGATACAAAGCCAAGCGCACCAGCCTTTACAAGTTTTTCAAGCATTGTACGGCTCATATAATTATTCAGCATAACAATCTTTCCATTTGCCTGCTTCATATTAATATCATCAGCATTTTCCAGATAAACAAAATCAGCCTCAAGTCCATTTTCATCTGTGTTGGCACAAAAACCAAAAGTGCAAGCCTCATATACCTTATGATAAGGTGCTGTCACCTCAAAGAAAGAGCGCTTAATCTGTGGTGCAAAAAAAGAAAACTCCTCCGTGCGAATCTGTGCATCGCTGTTTTCTTTTTTTAATTCCTGTAAAATCGTTTCAGCAGCTCTTTGCTCACCACTTGTACCAGCTTCACGCACATAATTGAATTTAGAGACAAAGCCATACTGACGCTCTCCACTAATAAACGTATTCATCATATCTTTTTATTCCTTTCCTTTTTATAAATGCATCATAGAATATATCAATATCTTTGTCAAGCGGTTGCAACTGCCGTTACAGTTCACGGATAAGCCAATATTTACAGTAAAGCCCGAAGGTGAACTGTAACAGGGCTATACTGCAAAGTATAAGAAAAAACAAAACTAGAGTTGTTTTGTCGAAGCATTGTGTGGTAGAATAAAAGCACAAAATTCAGATTCAGCAATCTGAAAATACAAGATGTGAAAGGATTAAAAAAATGAAGTGGCAAAGAGTTAAATACCAGCCGAACACACCACTTGGTGCAAACGGCCAGAAGGTAACAGCAAGCAAGGCACATACTGAGCTTTCCAAGCAGGCAGCAAAGGAAGGTATGGTATTATTAAAAAATGAGAACAGTCTTCTTCCATTTGAGAAGGGCACGAGGCTTGCCGTATTCGGAAAGGCAAGTGCAGATTATGTAAAGGGCGGCGGCGGAAGCGGCGATGTTACCGTTTCATATACGGTAAGTCTTGATGCAGGTTTAAAGGCACTTAGCGATTATGTAAGTGTATATGAAGGTCTATCGTCATTTTATAATAAGAACGTGCGTGACCAGTATGAAAGAGGCGTGGCTCCAGGCATGACTGTTGAGCCAGAAGTTCCGGCTGAGCTTTTAAAGAAGGCAAGAGCTTATACTGATACAGCACTTATTACGATTTGCCGTTTTTCAGGCGAGGGATGGGATAGAACAAGCAGCTACGACAATGGCGTAGAGTCAGGCGAGCCGATGTGGAAGGAGTCTCAGAAGGTATTTGAACGAGGAGATTTCTATCTGTCTGATGCAGAACAGCGCATGGTAGAAACAGTAAAGGCTGCATTCCCTAAGGTTGTTGTTGTATTAAATGTAGGCGGCGTTGTAGATTCCATGTGGTTTGCAGAGGATCCTAAGATTCAGTCTGTTTTAATGGCATGGCAGGGCGGTATCGAAGGCGGTGCAGCAGCTGCTGAACTTCTTTGCGGTATTGGAAGTCCGTCTGGAAAATTGGCGGATACTTTTGCGAAGACGCTTGAGGATTATCCATCATCCTACAACTTCCATGAGTCACAGGATTACGTAGATTATACAGATGATATTTATGTAGGATATCGTTATTTCGAGACTATTCCAGGCGCAGACAAAAAGGTTGTGTATCCATTTGGATATGGACTTTCCTATACGACATTCAAGTGGGAGCTTGAGCGTGTAGACGAGGCAGAGGATGGCACACTTACAGTTCGCGTAGAGGTAACAAATACTGGAAATCATGAAGGAAAAGAAGTACTTCAGCTGTACGGCAGTGCACCAAAAGGAGTGCTTGATAAACCGTCAAAAATTTTGCTTTCATATGCAAAGACAAAGCTGCTGCAGCCTGGAGAAAATCAGCTTGTAACTTTAGTTGGAAACGTAAATGATCTGGCTTCATATGATGATCTTGGCGTTCTGCATAAATCTGCATATGTGATGGAGCAGGGAGAGTACCACTTCTATCTTGGAAATTCAGTTAGAAATACAGAGGAGCTTGGATTTATACATACAGAAGAGTCTACAAGAGTGGCAGAGCAGCTGACAGAGTGCTTAGCACCGACATCACTTCCAAAGCGCATGCGTGCAGATGGAAGCTTTGAAGAACTTCCTGTAAGACCATCACACGATCCGGACAGCGAAGGACTTCTTACAAAGAAGGAAAAGGAAACAATCGATGGTGTTGCACCAGATGTACGTTTTTCAAAGGGCGAGCATCTTTGGAACAATAACGAGCGCCGCCTGCAGTTTGAGCAAGTTGCAGAAGGTAGCGTAACGCTTGATGAATTTGTGGCACAGTTAAGCGACGAGGAGTTAGCTCATCTTTTAGGCGGTCAGCCAAATACAGGTGTTGCAAATACATTTGGCTTTGGTAATCTGCCAGAGTGTGGTATTCCAAACTTTATGACAGCTGATGGACCGGCAGGACTTCGTATTTTGCCAGAGTGCGGTGTTTGCACAACAGCATGGCCATGTGCAACACTTCTTGCATGCACCTGGAATCCAGAGATTGTCTACGAGGTAGGTGCAGCTGGTGCAAAGGAAGTAAAGGAAAATAATATCGCAGTATGGCTTACACCGGCAATCAATATTCATCGTACACCGATGTGCGGAAGAAATTTTGAGTATTACTCAGAGGATCCGTATCTTGTTGCAAAGCAGGCAGGCGCAATGGTACGCGGTATTCAGTCTCAGCACATTGCTGCAACAGTAAAGCATTTTGCACTGAATAACAAAGAAACGAACCGTAAGGATTCAAACTCAAGAGTATCAGAGCGTGCAGCAAGACAGATTTATTTAAAGACATTTGAGCGTATTGTAAAGGAAGCAAAGCCGTGGTGCATCATGTCTTCCTATAACATTGTAAATGATTATAGAGCTTCCGAAAATCATGATCTGTTAGAGAAGCTTCTGCGCGATGAGTGGGGATTTGAAGGTGTTGTAATGACAGACTGGTGGACATTTGGCGAGCACTGCAAGGAAGTAAATGCCGGAAATGATGTTAAGATGGCAGCTGGAAATCCTGACAACTTGCTGAAAGCACTTGAAAAAGGTCTGTTAAAGAGAGAGACAATGGAGTGCAGCGTAAAGAGACTTCTTGGAGTTCTCTTAAAGATTGATTAAACATGTAAATTTGAGGATGTCTGTGTAATCAGGCATCCTCATTCTAAGAAAAAAGATACAGAGAAGGACTATTTTATGAAGACAACGATGTGGAACGCAGATTTAGGAAATGGAATGTATAAAAATCCAATACTGTATGCAGATTATTCAGATCCTGATGCCTGCCGTGCGGGCGAGGATTACTTTATGATCGCGTCAAGCTTTTGCAATGCACCAGGTTTGCCAGTGCTTCACTCAAAGGATTTGGTAAATTGGAAGGTAGTTAATTATATTCTGCCAAAGGTGCCAGAAGAGCGCTATGATAAGCCAGTGCATGGATGTGGTGTATGGGCACCAGCAATCCGTTACCATGACGGAACATTTTTTGCTTGTTTTCCAATGCCAGACGAAGGTATTTACATGAGTACGACAAAGGATCCGTTTGGAACATGGTCAGAGCCAGTCAATATTCGTCCGGGTGCAGGCTGGATTGATCCGTGTCCGTTTTGGGATGAAGATGGCAGAGCATATCTTGTGGCAGGTGTTGCAAAAAGCCGCATCGGATATAAGAGTGTGCTTCATATGATTGAAATGCAGCCAGATGGAATGGGTCTGATAGGAGAAGCAAAAGTTGTCTTTGATGGAAATTTAAATGAGCAGGAAACAATTGAGGGACCAAAGCTGTATAAGAGAAATGGATGGTACTACATCTTTGCACCGGCAGGTGGTGTAAAAACAGGATGGCAGACTGTGCTTCGCTCAAAAAATATTTTTGGACCTTATGAATATCGCGTTGTTATGCGTCAGGGAGATACTCCTATAAACGGCCCTCACCAGGGTGCATGGGTAGATACCGTGACAGGTGAAGACTGGTTTTTACATTTTCAGGATGTGTATGCAGCTGGAAGAATTATTCATTTGCAGCCGATGAGCTGGAAAGAGGACTGGCCGATTATTGGTATCGCAAAGGATGGAAATGATTATGGGGAGCCAGTGCTTACTTACCGTAAGCCAAATGTCGGTGAGGCTGCGAAAGAGGCTGAAATCTTTGAGCCAGATGCCTCTGATGATTTTAGTAAAAAAACACTCGGTCTTCAGTGGCAGTGGAATGCAAATCCAAAAGAAGACTGGTATAAACTTACATCAGAAGGTCTTTGCCTGAAAGCGGTGAAGCAAGAGGAAAAAATCAAACACGGTGATTATCCAAATCTTCTTCTTCAGAAGTGGCCAGCACCAGAATTTATCTGTGACACAACACTTTCCCTTGCGGGATTAAAAGCAAACGAAGAAGCTGGTGTGATTTCTATGGGTGTAAAATATGCGCTTCTTTCATTTGCAAGAAACGAGGAAGGCATGGTTGAAGCTTCATTTATCAATGGAGAGCAAAAATATGGAAAGATTCTTGTGGAGAGTACCGAGGAGACAAGTACATCACTTGGAGCACTAGTGTTTGCAGATGACAGTGAAACTATAACAGTCCGCATGAGTGTACACCGTGTTGGAACACAGAATTTAAGCGAGAAAGAAAAGAATTTCCCACTTGAGAAGGTTGTTTTTGAGTACAGCACAAACGGCACAGATTACAAGAAGGCCGGAAGCTATATGGCAGCTGCTGGACGCTGGGTTGGTGTAAAGAGTGGTGTTTATTGTGCAGCTCATCATAGTGAGGCTGTTGGAAGCTGCCTTGTAAAAAAGACAGTTTATAAAAATGTTACTGTTCATGGATAAGCCAACATTGCGGCAAAGCCCGAAGGTGAATGGATTTCACGAGACGGACACTTGAAGCAGGTCTTTCAAAGTAATGTATAATAAAAAAGAACATAAAAGGAGCCTGCTGAGTTTGGTCCGTCGACGAAACCATTGCACCGAAGGGATTTCGTAGCATGACGCATGAACAGTAACATAAAAATCTGTAAAGCCAAGATTAAAAAGACACAAGGAGATTTTCAATGACAAGAACATACAAAAATCCCGTACAGCGCGGCTTTTTTCCAGATCCATCAGTTGTTCGCGTGGGAGATGACTATTACATGGTCAATTCAACCTTTCAGTACTTTCCGGCAATTGCAATAAGCCACTCAAAGGATATGGTGCACTGGGAGTTAATTGGACATGCCATTACAGATCCCGATGAATTAGATTTAAGTGATATACGTGATTCACATGGAATTTGGGCACCTGATATTTCCTACAGCAATGGTCGCTTTATCATAATGGCAACTCTTCGTTTAAATGCAGATGGAAAGCGTGATAATAATGTTATGCGCCGTCAGGTAGTTGTCTCATCAGACAGGCCAGAAGGTCCTTACAGCAAGCCATCATGGCTGGAGGTAGACAGCATTGATCCGTCTCATTTTGTAGATGACGATGGAAAGCACTACATGGTTATCAGTCCTGGAATAAATCTTGTCCCAATCTCTGATGACTGTACGCGAGTGACAGGCGATTTAATTCCTGTTTGGCCTGGAACAGGGGAGCGCTGCCCAGAAGGACCTCATATCTTGCGCCATGGTGATTATTATTATGCAATTCTTGCAGAGGGCGGCACTGGATATGGTCATGGCATAAATGTGGGACGCTCAAAAAATTTATTTGGCCCGTATGAAGCATCAACATATAATCCTTTAATGAGGCAGCTTGATCCAAACGCACCTATTCAGAGAACAGGTCATGGAAAGCTAATCGAAGATGCAAATGGAGACTGGTGGGTTTACTATTTGATGGGACGACCAAACCGCGGCATCGAAGTCGCAAATGGCAAAGCACCAAAGCCGGGAGAGATACGAGTGCCGGGCGCTTATACGACAGTGGGCAGAGAGACAGGTCTTGATCCAGTAAGATGGTTAGACGATGGCTGGTTTGTTATTAACGAAGGCAAAGGTCCAAGCAATGAGCAGACTGCGCCAGATCTGCCAGAGGTAGTTTATCCAAAGTGGCAAAGAGATGACTTTGACAGCGACACACTAGATGTTCACTGGCAGTTCGTTAGAAGACCTGCACCGGGAAATTATTCACTGACAGAACGCCCAGGTCATATGCGAATCTGGACTTTGGATGGACAGCTCTTTGAGATTCGCGCAAAAAATACGCTGCTTCGAAGAGAGGAAGAGCTATCATACACTGCAGTCACAAAGCTTTCATTTGATCCGACAAGAGATGGTGAACAGGCTGGACTTACATGTTATTATAGTACAGTGACATATGCACGCTTCTCACTTTGTTTTGAAGGCGGAAGAAAATTGCAGCTTGTAATAAACAGAAACCACGGCGAAGAGCTGATTGCAGAAGTAGATCAAATAAAAAATGGACCGATTTGGTTAAAAGTAGAGGTAGATCGTCTGACAAGACGCTTTTTATACAGCTGCGACGGAGAAGATTGGAGCGAGGCAGGCGTATTAAAAGATTGCATTTACCTGTGCGATGAGGGTGTGCCAGACGATCCAAAGCGCCACACCGGAACACTAGTCGGCATCTACGCCAACAACGGTGGCTGCGGAAGCCGCATTCCGGCAGATTTTGACTTCTTTGAATTTCAGGGAAGAGACATCAATATATAGAGGAAAGAGTAGTAATTTATGGAAAACCGTGATCTGAAAATGGCAGAAAAAATTGCCGCATGCGTAGCAGATAAAGGAGGACGAACATTTCTTGTCGGCGGCTACGTGCGTGATCTTTTAATGGGAAAGCATAGTAAGGATATTGATATTGAAATCCATGGTGTACAGCCAAAAGAGCTAGAGAATATTCTTGATGGGCTTGGCTCTAGAACTGAGATGGGTGCAAGCTTTGGTGTGTATGGTCTTAGAGGATACGATATCGACATTGCCATGCCGCGTCAGGAGGAGGCGACAGGACGAGGACATAAAGATTTTAAAATATATGTAGATCCATTTCTTGGAACATATAAAGCCGCAATGCGCCGCGATTTTACAATCAATGCCATGATGCAAGATGTGCTGACTGGAGAGATCATTGATCACTTCGGCGGTCAGGAGGATCTAAAAAAAGGAGTGCTTCGTCATGTAAACCCTCACACCTTTGCAGAAGATCCGCTTCGTGTGCTTAGAGCTGCGCAATTTGCCGCACGCTTTTCATTTTCTATTGCGCCAGAGACTATTGAATTATCTCGAAAAATGGACTTGACGACATTAGCCCATGAGCGTGTGATGAGCGAGCTTGAAAAAGCTTTGTTAAAGGCTGCGCATCCGTCCATTTTCTTTGAACAGATGCACAAAATGAATCAGCTTGACGACTGGTTTTTACATTTAACACAGCTTATTGGAGTAAAGCAGCCTAAAAAGTATCACCCTGAGGGAGATGTGTGGAATCACACTATGCAGGTACTTGACAGTGCAGCCTTACTTCGAAGCAAGGCAGAAAATCCTCTTGGATTTATGCTGACAGCAGTAGTACACGATTTTGGAAAAATTATATCAACAACAGAGGAGAATGGAGAAATTCATTCTTATGGTCATGCAAAAAAGGGCGATCCTCTTGTAAAAGAATTTTTAGAGCGCATTACAAATGAGACAAAGCTGATCCGTTATGTGAGAAATCTTGCATCACTTCATATGAGACCTTACGAGCTTGCCAGAGAGCAAGCCGGGAAAAAGGCAACAAATCAGATGTTTGACAGTGCAACAGTGCCATCTGATCTGATTCTTTTTTCAACGGCCGATCAGATGGGAAAGGGAAAAGGACAAGTTATCCCAGAATATGAAGACTTTTTAAAGGAGCGTCTTGACTGGTATCAGTACACGATGGCGCAGCCATGCGTGATGGGAGCTGATTTAATTAAGGCTGGATTAAAGCCGGGACCAAAATTTAGTGAAATTCTTGCATACTCACATGATCTTCATCTTTCAAACGTGCCAAAAGAGGAAGCGTTAGCCCAAACACTTTCATTTGCGCAAAGACTCGTATAAATGTTAAAAATGAGATAATAAATTATACAATATGCACAAAATGCAAAGGGCATTGTACTGCAAAAAGACAGAAAATAAGAAGAAACTTTACATTCTTACAGAAGTCAGATATACTAACGATAGTGTAAGTTTTATAGCGCGGAAAGGAGGAATAGTAAGTTGATACGATATTGTGAAGAGAAAAAGCTGTTTCAGCTGGACACAATAAACACAACTTATGTAATCGGTTTAACACAAGAAGGATATGTAGGTCATGTATATTATGGAGACAGACTTTTTGGTGAAGCAGTCAGCACACTGCTTCGCACAGAGGAGCCGCCATTTACCCCATCGAAAAATTTGAGAGAAAAGTCTGCTTTTCTTGATTTCTTTCCAATGGAATATCCGACTGGCGGGATCGGTGATTACAGAGAGAGCTGTCTTGATGTGCGAAATGAAGCAGGAAGCAAGGCAGCAGAAATTCTTTATTTCTCCCACGTCATCACAAATGGTAAGCCTCGCTTAGAAGGTCTTCCAGCATCATTTGGAAATGACGACGAAGTACAGACACTTGTGATTACTTGTAAGGATTTGGTACTTGGTCTGTCCGTTGATCTAATGTATTCTGTTTTTGAGAAGGAAGATGTAATTGTCCGCAGTACACATGTCACCAATGAAGGTTCACAGACGCTTCGTTTGGAGAAGGTTTACAGCGCTTGTCTGGATATGGACAATGAAAACTTCGAACTTTTAAATCTGCATGGCTCATGGGCAAGAGAGCGCCACATTCAAAGACGTGAGCTCGCTTACGGAAAGCAGCTGATGTCCTCATTAAAGGGAGAATCCAGTCATCAGGAGCATCCGTTCCAGGCACTTGTCACAAAGGGGTGCGATCAGGAACACGGTAAGGTTTACGCAATGCATTTTGTGTATTCTGGAAACTTTATCGCGCAGACAGAACGTACACAGTTTGACATGGTGCGTATGGTCATGGGAATTTCAGCTGAGGAATTTTGCTGGCAGCTTACGCCTGGTTCATCATTCCAGGCACCAGAGGTAGTTTGTGTTTACTCCTCAGAGGGTCTTGGAAAGATGTCCAGAAGTTATCACGATTTTTATCGAAGCCACATGATTCGCAGTCCGTATAACCATAGCAAGCGTCCGATCCTGATCAATAACTGGGAGGCGACATATTTTAATTTCGACACACAAAAGCTTCTTGCAATTGCAAAGGAAGCAAAGGCGTGCGGAATTGAAATGCTCGTCATGGATGATGGATGGTTTGGTCATCGAAATAATGATGACAGTTCACTTGGCGACTGGAAGGTAAACACAGATAAGATCAAGGGCGGCCTGAAATATCTTGTTGATGAGGTTAACAAGATTGGTCTGGAGTTTGGTATCTGGTTTGAGCCGGAGATGATTTCTCCTGATTCAGATCTGTATCGTGCGCATCCGGATTGGGCAATCCATATCGACGGCAGAGCTGCAACACAGAGCCGTTGCCAGTATGTGCTAGACTTATCACGAAAGGAAGTAAGAGACTATGTTTACGATCAGGTTTCTGCTATCCTTCACAGTGCAAATATCCGCTACGTTAAGTGGGACATGAATCGTCAGTTAAGCGACCTTGGAAGCAGCTATCTGTCAGCAGATCATAAAGAAGAGCTGTTCCACCGCTATGTTTTGGGCGTTTACGAGCTGCAGGAGCGTCTTGTCACAGAGTTTCCAAATCTGCTTTTAGAAAATTGTTCTGGAGGTGGTGCAAGATTTGATCCAGGTATGCTGTATTACTCGCCGCAGATCTGGTGCTCAGATGATACAGATGCAATTGAGCGTCTGCTTATTCAGGAGGGAACTTCACTGATTTATCCGCTTTGCTCAATGGGTGCACATGTAAGCGACTGCCCGAACCATACAGTCGGAAGAGTTACCCCATTTGAGACAAGAGGTCACGTGGCACTTGCCGGAACCTTTGGATACGAGCTTGATGTAACAAAGATTCCGAAAGAAGACCGGGAACAGATTCCACAGCAAATTGCGATGTACCATAAATATCATGAGCTTGTTCGTGAGGGTGATTATTATCGCATCGCATCCTACAGTGAGAATCATCTGTACGATTGTTGGGCTGTATCGGCAAAGGATAAGAGCGAAGTGCTTGCCACCTATGTTCAAGTTCTTTCAACGCCAAATGCACACAGCAGAAAACTTTATTTAAAAGGCTTTGAGCCACAGGCCGTATATCGTCTCGAAGAGACAGGAGAAACCTTTACAGGAGAAATTCTGGAAAAATACGGCTATCTGATTCGTCCATTATGGGGCGATTTTCGCAGCAAACTGCTGCACTTTACAAAGATTTAAACGTAAAACAGAAACTAAAAATATTGCGAATGCGTACTATGATACAAAAAGTATCAAGTGGTAAATGTGACACTTGTCTTTTTATTACTGGTGTAGTAAATTCTAGGTGTGAAATTCCTATTGGAGGAGACAGGTATCTGGTACGCGTAGAAAGGTGTGTCAGAATATGGAGAGAGAACCATTAAGTGCTTGTGAAGCTATGATTATGAAAGTAATCTGGGATCAAAAAGGAGATATTTCAGTTCCGGAGCTGATTGATTTGATCCAGGAGCGTTACAAGAGAGATTACAAGAGAACAACAGTAGTAACCTTCCTTACCCGCTTAAACGGAAAGGGTTTCATTAGCTCTCGCCGTGCAGGCAGAATTTCTTACATTCACGCAGAAAAGAGCGAGGAAGAATACAAGGCAAAGCTCTCAGCGCGCGAGGTTAATTTCTGGTTCGACGGCAAGCCGGCCGAGTTCATCGCAGCACTTTCAAACAACCAGTCTCTTTCTAAAGAAGATATCAAACAGATAAGAGGCTTGTTGGATGAAATGGATCAATGATGTAGTATTTGCAATTTTGGCAGCACATGTCTGGGGCAGCCTAATGCTATTTGTTTGGCTGCAGGCAGTAAAACGACTAGAGAACAAAGGATATACGCGGCTATTATTTTATCTGCTGCGCGCCGTAATTGTGGCATATCTTTTGCCTCTGGGACTAGGGGCAGTATTGATAATCAATGAGATATTGGTGTTAGACGGACGATTTATGCAGACTACGCCTGTTATTACAATGATTTGTCAGTTGCTATTTATGCTTTGGATTTTAGGCTTTTTCGCAAATTTTGAATCGCTGCAGGAAAAATGGGATATGACAAGGCACTGCTTTAGCGATGCGCTTCCGGCATCAAGGGAGCGGCAGCTGCGCTTTCAGGAAATCTGCAGACAGACAAAAATGCGTTCTGGACGCGTTATATTATGCGAGAAGGCAGGAATTCGCTGCGGCGGAATCACCGTTGGCGTTATCCATCCAAGGATTGTGCTGCCAGAAGGCAAAACGGATGAATTCGTGGAGCGTGTTACAATGATTCACGAGCTTGTCCACTACACACGCAAAGATATTTGGTTTTTGACGGCAGCAAAGGTCGTTGAGGCTATCCACTGGTTCAATCCATGGACAAGAGGTCTGGCAGCACAGATGAGTCAATGGAATGAATATGCCTGTGACTGGAAGGTCTGTAATAAATACCTGGGAAATATTAAAGCATATTTAGAGGTATTGTATCGTGTCTCTATGCAGGGACAGGAAGATAAGACAGACATGTATTCTTCAATAGGAACACAGCCTATGAAGTTAATCGGGAGGATGGAAAAAATGATCAATATGAAAAATGCAATGAAAAAACCAAAAATCTTTGGCGTACTCGCAGCAGTCGCTGTTTCCTTTACCTCAGCAGGTTCTGCACTCGCTTCAACTGGTATCTTAACAGGCGGATATCGTGCGCTGTATGAATTGACAGATGTGGAAGAAGATGAAGCTGGTATTCAGGTACTTGGAGATATAAATGCAACTGCAGATAATACAGTTCCTCAGGATAACGGCAATATCAACCCAGAAGATTATGTAAATACAGGCATTGAATTTATTGATGTGCTTCCAATTGATGGGTATACCTCTGAGAAGGATCAAAGTGATACTGAGTTAGCAGCATCAGCTAATTTAGACTGGTCTTTGCCAAGTGATTTTATGAGAACAACAAAGGACTTTTGGGCAACTAGTTCAAATCATATTGCAGTAAGTGGAACAATTACACCAACGGGAAAAATTCTTCGCGTCGGTATCATAGAGCCAGGCGGAATCCGCAGATGCATTTATGCGACAGGAAACTTTTCCTATAATTTTCCACTCGATAAGATAGGTTTTTACTGTGTCTACGCCATCAACGACAACAGCGAAGTAGTAAACCTGACAGGCGTTTATGCTACATATTAACTTAACCTTCGCAGAGTCAAAAGAGCATACAAGCAGGGGGAGCGCAGCAAAGACGGTGAAGTTTAGACAGAAGGCAACGTGACAGCATAAAAGCTGCGGGATAAAATATAATGATGTTGGGGTCAAAAAGTATTTTGACCCCTTTGATACCAGATTGCTACGTGCTTTGCACTCTCGCAATCTTCAAAAACATTCGTAATCCGCTCATTTTTCTTTGAAAAATGGCTACTTACTCATATTTTTGGCGAGTCAAGAGTTCAAAAAGCCTCTTGCAAGCAAGCTTGCATCGGCTTTCTGACCTTTTGACCCTGGTATCATATAATAAAGCAAAACAGCCATCTGGTATCAAAATGGTATCGGGTGGCTGTTTTTTTGAACTCAGAATAAGAGAACTGACTGCGTCTGTGAAAAATTACAATGCATGAATCGTGATCTGAATCGTCGAACCGCCGTTATGAAAACGTAAGGATTCTTTGAAAAAAGCCGAATAAATACATGTACAGAGCTGCCCGTAAATGATAAGATGATACTGTTCACGGATTTGTGAACTATGAAGAAAATCGTAACTATTCAGAACCCCATTCGCAAAATCGCATCTTCGATGCTTCTATTTTGCGAATGTGGTTACCTCGCCATATAAAATTGCTATTCTGTCTGAATGCGAGCATTCACAGAAAGCAATTTTGCATGGCTCTGAATAGTTACAAAAAATCAAAAGAGAGGGATGGAAAATGGGCAAGCTACAAAAAGATGAAGCATTTTATAAAAAGCTCTGGAGCCTGATGGTTCCGATTGTGCTTCAAAATCTGATGTTAGCGATGGTGGCAGTAGCCGATGCATTTATGCTTGGCGGCATGGATCAAAATTATATGTCGGCTGTATCACTTGCAACACAGATTCAGTTTATCCAAAACATGTTTTTAGCAGCAGCGACAGCCAGTCTTGGTATTTTAGGTGCGCAGTATTGGGGAAAGGGAGACAAAAAGACATTAGATGAGATCTTTTGCATGGCACTTCGCCTTTGCGGACTCGTATCAGCTATATTCTTTGTTGGCTGTGCTTTCTTCGGACGCTATCTGATGCTTCTTTTTACAAACGAAGAGGTATTGATCAATTATGGCATAAGCTACTTAAAAATTGCAGGATTTTCATATTTGCTTACAGGTATTTCTCAATGTTATCTTGTTATAATGAAGACAAGCGAGCACGCAAAGACAACGGCAGTCATAAGTTCAATGACAGTCTGTGTCAATATTATTTTAAATGCCATTTTTATTTTTGGAGGCTTTGGCATTGCACCGATGGGTGTGCGCGGAGCAGCTCTTGCAACACTTATCGCGCGAATTATTGAGCTTTGCTGTTCTGTACTTATTTCATATAAGCCAAATTATCTCCATCCGTCCATGCATGATTTATTAAGGAGAAATAAACAGCTTTCAAAAGATTTTTGGAAGTGCGGACTTCCACTTTTAGGAGCCTGTCTGTTCTGGGGAATTGGGTTCACATCTTATTCATCATTTATGGGTCATCTTGGAACTGATGCAGCGGCAGCCAATTCAGTAGCAGCTGTTGTAAGAGATATCATATGCTGCTTTAGCGCAGGTATTTCTAGCGCAGCAGGAATTATGATTGGCAATGAGCTTGGAGCAGGAAACTTAGAGAAAGGAAAGCGCTATGGTATACGTCTGTTAAAGATATCATTTGCATGCGGTATTTTTGCTTCTCTTTTAATGTGCATATCTGCACCAATTATTTTGCACTTTGTAAAGCTTACACCGCAGGCACAGGAGTATTTAAAGGGCATGTTTGCCGTTATAGCATTTTATATGATAGGACGTGCCGTCAACGATGTTACAATAAATGGTATTTTCGGCGCCGGCGGTGATACTCTGTTTGATATGTATAGTCTTGCCGTGTGTATGTGGTGTCTCGCGATTCCGCTCGCTGCTGCCGGAACATATTTTTTCCACTGGCCAGTAGTGCTTGTATATGCGTGTACATGTATAGATGAAGTAGGAAAGCTGCCGTGGGTTTTGCATCATTTTCGCAAGTATAAATGGGTCAAAGATTTGACTCATTGACAATTATAAGGCGTGGTGCTATTATGAGTCTAAGATTTAGCTTCGGGGAAAAATAAAAGAAAAGGGGATGCAAAAATGTGTCTTGTAACAAATATTCAGAAGTATTCAATCCATGACGGAGATGGAATTCGTACAACTGTATTTTTTAAAGGCTGTCCGCTTCGCTGTGCATGGTGCCATAATCCGGAAACACAAGAATGGAAACGCCAGATTTTAACGAATCAGGAAAAATGTACCGGATGCATGGAATGTGAGCGTGTCTGTCCAAATGGAGCAGTGCGCATAGAAAATGGCAAAGCTGTAACAGATCATGAAAAATGTACTGGCTGTGGAGAATGTGTGACAGCTTGTCTTTTGAATATCCGCGAAGTTGCAGGAAAAGAGTACACGGTAAAAGAGCTGTTAAAGGAACTCAAAAAGGATGAAATGTTCTACGAGGAATCGGGCGGCGGTGTTACACTTTCCGGTGGCGAGGTCATGTGCATGGATATGGATTACATAGAGGAGCTTGTAAAGCAGCTGCATCGTCAGGGAATCTCAGTGAACATCGATACAAGTGGATATGCACCGTATGAAAATTTTAAACGGATTCTTACATATATTGATACCTTCCTTTATGACATCAAGGCCATGGACAATGAAGTTCATAAAAAATGGGTTGGAACAGAGAATACTATCATTCTGGAAAATTTGAAAAAGTTAAGTGCAGATGGTGCAAGAATCTATATTAGAATCCCAACAATTGAAGGGGTCAATGCAGATGAAGAGAGCATGAAGGCTGTAATTAAATGGCTTACTGATGAAAAAATTAAGGTGGCACAGGTCAACCTTTTGCCGTATCACAATACAGGAAGCAGCAAATACAGCCGTCTTGAGTGTATTTATGACGGCGAAGCGTTTTTGGTACCGTCAGATGAAAAAATGAAGCAACTGTCATCACTTTTTACAGAGGCAGGATTTTTGAAAGTTAAGATTGGTGGATAAACCAGAAAGGAAAAGGATTTTAGCTGTAATGGAGAAAAGAGGAATGAATGAGCGTGTGCAGGCGCTGCGTGAACTAAGTGTTACGACTCAGCCGCACATCGACATGGAAAGAGCAAAAAGTGAAACTGCAACCTACAAGAAATATGAAGGTCAGCTGTCTGTGCCAGAGCTTCGTGCACAGGTTTTATATGACTATTTTGCAGCAAAGACACTTTACATCGGAGATGGAGAGCTGATTGTAGGAGAAAAGGGAGATTCTCCACATGGTGCACCGACATTCCCAGAGCTATGCTGTCATACTCTTGAGGATATGCACGTTATGAACGACCGTGAGCTTATCAGCTTTTCTGTAAAGGAAGAAGATTACGGATATCAGGAAAGAGAGATCATCCCATTCTGGGAAAAGCGTTCCACACGTTCAAAGATTCTGGCAAATATGTCTGATCAGTGGAAAGACTGCTATGCTGCAGGTATCTTTACTGAATTTATGGAGCAAAGAGGTCCAGGTCATACTGTTGGTTCCTTTAAGCTGTATGAAAAAGGATTTTTAGATTACAAGGCAGATATTCAGGCATCAATAGATTCTCTTGATTACTTCCATGATACAGAGGCATTTGAAAAGAGAAATCAGCTTCGCGGTATGGCAAAGGCATGTGATGCTATCATGCTTCTTGGTGCAAGATATGCTGATTATGCAAGAGAGCTTGCCCAAAAAGAAAAATGTGATACAAGAAAGGCAGAGCTTCTTCAGATTGCAGCAAACTGTGATGTTGTTCCAGCTCATAAGCCGCAGACCTTCTGGCAGGCAATTCAGATGTATTGGTTTGTTCACCTTGGCGTTACAACGGAGCTTAATCCATGGGATGCTTATTCACCAGGTCGTTTTGACCAGCATTTAAATCCATTTTATCAGAAGGATGTAGAGGAAGGCATTCTTGATGAGAAGAAGGCGTTAGAGCTTCTTGAGTGCCTTTGGGTGAAATTTAACAATCAGCCGGCACCGCCAAAGGTTGGTATCACGTTAAAGGAGAGCAGCACCTACACCGATTTTGCAAACTTAAATACAGGCGGTATCACTCCAGACGGACAAAACGGAGTTAATGATGTTTCTTATCTGATTCTTGATTGCATGGACGAGATGAAGCTGCTGCAGCCAAGCTCTAATGTACAGATCAGCAGAAAGACACCGCAGAAATTTTTAAAGAGAGCATGTGAGATTGCACGTAAGGGATGGGGACAGCCGGCATTCTATAATACAGAAGCAATTGTTCAGGAACTTATGAATGCAGGAAAGACACTTGCTGATGCAAGACGCGGCGGAACGAGCGGTTGTGTAGAGACCGGTGCATTTGGAAATGAAGCTTATATTCTGACAGGATATTTTAATATTCCAAAGGTATTTGAGCTTACATTAAATAATGGATATGATAAGGTAAGCAAAAAGCAGCTTGGTTTACAGCTTGGATATGCAGCTGATTTTAAGACATATGATGAGCTTTTTGATGCTTTTAAGAAGCAGATGAAATACTTCATTGATGTTAAGATTCAGGGAAGCAACATAATTGAAAAGATTTTTGCAGACTGCATGCCGGCACCATTTTTATCTATTCTTACAAATGATTGTATCGCAAAGGGCAAGGATTATAATGCCGGCGGTGCAAGATACAATACAAAATATCTGCAGGGTGTTGGAATCGGAACGATTACAGACTGCCTTGCTGCTGTAAAATATAATGTATATGATAAGAAAAACTTCACGATGGATGAGTTGATGGCAGCGCTTGATGATAATTTCATCGGTCATGAGCGAATCTTGAATCTGGTAAAAAATCATAGTCCAAAGTATGGAAATGATGATGAGTATGCAGATGAGATCATGAAGCAGGTATTTGAATATTATCAAGGAGAAGTTACAGGAAGACCAAATATGCTTGGAGGAATGTATCGCGTAAATATGCTTCCGACAACATGCCACGTTTACTTTGGAGAAGTCATGATGGCAAGTGCAAATGGACGTCTGGCACATGTACCTGTTTCCGAGGGTATTTCACCAGAAAAGGGTGCAGACGTAAATGGTCCTACAGCTGTTATCAAGTCTTGTGCAAAGATGGATCATTTAATGACAGGCGGTACACTTTTGAATCAGAAGTTTACACCAAGTGTTGTTGCAGGAGAGGAAGGACTTAACCAGATGGCAAGTCTTATTCGTTCCTATTTCAATATGGATGGTCATCATATTCAGTTTAATGTCATAGACAGACAGACATTGCTTAATGCACAGAAATATCCAGAGGAATATAAGGATCTGATTGTTCGTGTAGCAGGCTACAGTGATCATTTCAGAAACTTAAGCAAGGCACTTCAGGATGAGATCATTAATCGTACTGAGCAAAGCTTCAACTAAAAACACATAATGCAGGAGGAAAACACTATGAAGTTAGGATTTATCGGATGCGGCAACATGGCAGGCGCAATGATGGGCGGCATCATCAAAAACAATATTTTCAAATCAGAGGATGTGTATGGTTCTGACGTGTTTGAGCCAAGCAGAGAGCGCGTAAAGAACATGTATGGCATTCATGTTTCAGATAACAATGTTGATGTAGTGGACGCTGTTGATGTGCTTGTACTTGCTGTAAAGCCACAGTACTATGAGTCTGTGATTACACAGATAAAGGATCATGTCAGAGCAGATCAGTTAATCATCACAATTGCACCGGGAAAGACACTTTCATGGCTGGCAGAAAAGTTTGGCAAGGACGTAAAGATTGTCCGTACTATGCCGAATACACCGGCACTTGTTGGTGAGGGCATGACAGGCGCAACACCAAATGAATTTGTGACAGAGGCCGAACTTAAGTATGTATGTGAAATTTTAAGCGGCTTTAGCAAGGTAGAGGTTATCAGCGAAAAGTTGATGGATACAGTTGTTGCAGTAAGCGGAAGTTCTCCGGCATATGTATTTATGTTTATTGAAGCTATGGCAGACGCAGCAGTAGAGCAGGGCATGCCGCGTGCGCAGGCTTATAAATTTGCTGCACAGGCAGTTATGGGCAGCGCAAAGATGGTTTTAGAGACTGGAAAACATCCGGGTGAGTTAAAGGATATGGTATGCTCACCGGCAGGAACTACAATTAAAGCAGTCCGTGTATTAGAAAAGGAAGGTCTTAGAAGTGCTGTGATCGAGGCCATGGACGCATGTGTGGATGCAGCAAAGGGAATGTAAGAAATATCTAAATTGTTTTAAATTCAAAAAATGCAAGGCAGGTGCAAAACGGCATCTGCCTTGTTGTCACAAAAACTATATTTGAGATTAGATAGGGGAGAATTTATGATTACAATAAAAGATAACATAATAAAACTTGATTTTCATGAGGAGACGCTGCACTGCGATATTTACGCAGATGGCACGAAATGGACTTGGCAGCATAATTATCAGCCTTATTTTAAGTATAATGGAAAAGATGTGCTTTTTTCAGAGGCTAAAAACGTCTCACATAAAAGATATGATACAGGAATAGGTTTCGGACTTGTGAGCCATTATGAAAATTTTGAGCAAGTGCCAGAGCTTTGTTTTGAGACATATATCTGGATTGAATTATCGACAGGTGATGTTCATTTTGAGTGGATTCCGATCACAGAGCCGGCATCTGGCATGGATGAAGTTGTGTGGCCGGGTGCAATGGATTTTATGTGTGATAGTGAAGATTGGTATACGCTCTTAAACTGGGGACAAGGTTTACTTATTCCAAATGGCTGGGAAACAACGCTGGGAAAAGTGCCATTTGATGGCCGTATGTGTACGGAAGGCTCATATATGCCATGGTTTTCCCAGATTAAAGATAGAAACGGCTATATTGCAATATGTGAGCAGCCAGAGGATGCAGGCTACCGTGCTGCTCATGAATCAGGCGAAGCACAGACAAGTGTGGGTATGGTACTTTATAAATCACTTGGTTCAATGCGCTATCGCAGAACCTTATTGTATCATTTTGAAAAAGACTGTGATTACAATACCATGTGTAAGTTTTATAGAAATTATACAAAGGAACAGGGAACCTTTCACACTCTTCGTGAAAAGGCAGCGCGCGCAGATGTCGAGAAATTAGTAGGAAGCATGTTTGTTCATGCAGGTATTAAGACACGTGTTCAGCCAGAGTCCCGCTTTTTTGATCCAGAAGCGCCTGAGAAAAACAATCATTTAACACCTTTTGCAGTGCGTACTAAGCAGATTCGTCACTGCTATGAAAAGCTTGGAATTAAGAAGCTTTATCTTCATTTAGATGGCTGGGGAGATCCAGGATATGACAACGAGCATCCAGATTATCTTCCGGCATGTATTGAAGCAGGCGGCTGGGAAGGCATGAAGGAGCTTTGTGATACAATTCATGACTGCGGTTATGTTTTTGGAACCCATGATCAGTATCGTGATTATTATTTCCGTGCCAGTACTTATGATGAATCATCAGCCATTCATCTTGAAGATGGCTCCATTCCTTCTCATGCAAACTGGGCGGGCGGCAATCAGACATATCTTTGTGCAACACAGGCACCTTATTATGTAAAGAGAAATTTCTTGGAATTGGCAGCTCATGATATAAAGCTTGACTGCGCTTATCTTGATGTATTTACATGCAACGAGCCAGATGAATGCTTTGAGCCGCATCACAAAATGACAAGAAAGGAATGTCTGGAATTTAGAAGCCGCTGCTTTGCATATTTGTTGTCACAAAATATTCTGTCAAGTTCCGAGGAGGTAGCAGACTGGTCAGTCGCTAATCTTGTTTTCTGCCACTATGCGCCATATGATTTTATGATGCGCCGTCCAGAAGAACCAAAACAGGGAATCCCAGTGCCATTATTTAATCTTGTATATCATGACTGCGTAATCATTCCGTGGATGATGGAAAAACATGAAAATGAAGATTACATGCTCTATGCACTTATTAACGGAGGCGCACCATATTTTGACAGAAATGGTGCTTACAATGGAACAGACGGTGCATTTGGAGCAGGCAGCGATTTCACAGAAGAAGAGCAAAAGAAACGCTGCGAGCAGGTAGCATCACTTCATGAACACGTAGCCTATAGTGAGTTAGTCAGCCACCGTATTCTCGACAAAACAGGTCTTCGCCAGCAGAGTACATTCGCAGATGGTACATGCGTAGAAGTCGATTTCTCAAAGGGAACGTATAAAATTACAGTTAACGGATAAGCCAATACTTACAGCAAATCCCGAAGGTGAATGACGTGTGAATATTGAATTTGACAGAAAATCATGGTATTATGGTAACTATTCAGAGCCATGCAAAATTGCTTTCTGTGAATGCTTGCATTCAGACAGAATAGCAATTTTATATGGC